>JADGNM010000073.1 GCA_017883485.1 Methanosarcina sp. | reverse complement strand
TAGAAATAATAAAGTCATATGAAAAAGAAAAGAGTAATAAGACTGATATTGAAAATCAATAACTAGAGAGATTAAAGGGTCATATGAACCTATGTTAGGATAATTCAAATGGATATGAAAATAAAAATAATGGAGAATGAACTGGAGTCAAAAATCAATAAGATGGAAAGTGAAATCAGCCTGATGAAACAAGCAATAGAGATCAATAAAGATGTTCGGTCAATGATGAAACAACGCGGATAATTTTGAGAAAGAGATGAAATTTGTCGATGTCAGGTGTTTTACCGAGATATCCATGAAGAGTTAGGATGATCGGTTCATGAGTAGTAGTACAAAAGAAGGCTGTGATATTCTCCTTGTAGGATATGAAACTGAGGAAAATATCGGCCTTCGATCCATTGCAGCTTTTCTTGAGTCAAGAGGGTTGCTAATAGTCATTGAACCATACGAAAATTCAAGAAAATAAGATGTTTTTAAACGTATTTTTGAAGAAAAACCAAAACTTGTTTGCTTTTCTCTTATATTTCAAAGGATGCTTCCTGATTTCTCAGATCTCATATGTTATTTACGGAACAAGGGGGTAAAAGCCCACTTTAACATGGGAGGGCACTTCCCGACAGTTGAATACGAAGAAACGCTAAAATTGATTCCAGGGCTTGATACATTAGTGCGTCACGAAGGAGAATTTACTCTCCTCGAGTTGTTTCAGCAACTGGATCCGCCAGATTCATAGCCTGAAATAAAAGGACTTGCTTTTTTAAAAAATGGCACTCTAGAGGTAACAGATCCGAGCCAGCTTATTAATGATCTGGATTCCATTCCCTTCATTGTAAGAAGTCGTAATATCCAGACCTACAGGGAGCTTGGTGCCTGCTCTATACTGTCAAGCCGCGGGTGCTACTACAATTGTAGTTTTTGCAGTGTTCAGACATTCTACCGCAGCGCTCCTGGTCCCAGGCGACGCTCGCGTTCACCTCTTAATGTTGTTCTTGAAATGGAAGAACTTTTTAAGGCAGGTGTCCGTATTTTCAATTTCAAAGATGATGACTTTGGCATGAGGACAACTTCTCAGCAGAGGTGGATAGAGAGTTTTTCAGAGGAACTGAAGAGAAGAGGAATGTCAGAAACGATACTCTGGAGAATTTCGTGTAGGGTCGATGAGGTAGACGCCGGGATGCTAAACAGGCTTAAGGAAGTAGGGCTTTCTTATCTCTACATGGGAATAGAGTCTGGAAACGTCCAGGGTCTCAAAACTGCAAACAAACGCTGTACTGTGGAAGATGTTTCTCGCTCTCTTTCCGTAATTCAGGATCTTGACCTTAACTTTGAGTATGGTTTCATGATTTTAGATCCCTACAGTACCTTTGATTCGATAAAAGAAAATATAGCTTTTCTCAGAGAAATCTGCAAGGATGGGAGAGCCGTAGTTCATTTCACCAAAATGATGCCTTATGCCGGGACAGCGATTGCTCAATGTCTGAGAAATGAAGGAAGGTTAATAGGAGATATAGCTTTTCCTGACTACGATTATGAAGATCCTAGAATTGGCCTTCTGGAGAGATTTTTTGTCAAGGCCTTTAATAATATGATATTTAGCAACGATGGGCTTGTTAATCGTCTCCAATTTGCAAAGTTTGATTCTGTAGCGCTCGAAAAATTCTTTCCAAACAGATATGACACTAAAAAGTACTCGAACAATATAAGAAATTTAATTAATAGATGTAACGAGTCTGCTCTAGAAACCATGAGCATGGCTGTAAAATTTATGGAAAAACGAAGCTACGAAGATATTCTATACTATTGGGAAGTTCTGGAAATGCTTGTCCAGCAGGAACTGAACGTTCAGGAAGATATTAAACGTAAAATAGAACTGTTAAGTCCCACTGAGTTATGATTTTTTAGCATAGGACAATTTTTGATTATACTAATTCTCAGGAGGAAACTCTTAATCTTTTTACACATATTATCGAAAATCTGAGAGTAATCAAACCGAAACTTCCATTCGTCGACTTTCATCCTACATTGCAGCGCTTGTATCCGGTTGTAACTTCAAAATTAAGTTCCTTAGGAAATTCTTCAGGAAAATATAATTACAAAGATAACAAAATAGAAGACGAAGATAAAAAATCGAAAGAATTGAAAGAAATAGAATATAGAGAGCATGGGAAAAAACAGCCTAAGATGCAATTATTCTGTTAACCGTCATTTAATTTTCTTTACATTTTTATCCTTTCTGTACTGCTCCCTGAGCCTCTTGATTTCTTCTGCCTCACTTTTTAATTTGAGCGCAAAAAAACCGAAGCAGGGCTTTGTATATCGAAATATAATATCATTTCCTGAAAAGCCAACTGAAGAAGTTGCACCCAGTAGAATGACACCCTTTACTTTGTACCCACCGGGTACAAGGTATGTATCCTCCGAATGATCCTTGATAAAGCTTTCACATTCTTGAAGAGTTGTGTTTTTCAGGAGAATTTCGAAGTCATATTCTCTCAAGCAAGCCATCCCTGTACCTTTTATGATCCTTTTCTTTTAGATCAGTCCACAAAAAAAATTCTGTTGGCTAATATGCCTCAAGTGACTGATAATTAATATTAATTTAAGGTTATGCATTGTATCTTAAAATGATTTGGCATATTCAAAATTTGAGAAATTTCATTACTTGAATAAAATAGCAGGCAGCGCAAAAGATTAAATTTTGGATAAATTACAATTATAGCGTAGCTCTACAGGGTTACTGTAAACAATGAAAACAGTCTGGAGCTGAGTCTAGATATTGTAGTATGTGGGATATATTAGCTGGTAGTATGTGAGTAATATGGCTGATGCCCAACTATTACGTAGAAATTCAAGAGGCTAAATATGGCAAAACTAAAACTTTATCCCGATTCAAAGATTTCACACGAATACCAATTGCAAAGGTTGAAATTCAGGATTAACCTATATTCCATGCTTCATATAAAATACCTTAGAGATGAGATGCTATGACCGGCGCAAAAGTGCTCCTAATGATGGGATGCCCCGAAATCCCAATTCAAACCAGCATTGCCCTGTATCTTTCCCATAAACTTACCAACCTGGGATTCGACGTAACCGTTGCCGGGACAGATGCTGTAATCAAGCTTTTGAAGGTTTCCGATTACGACGGCTATTATGTAAAAAAGATGGTGGATCTTGATAAAACCCTGGAAGATATCATTGAGAAAAGAGCGGATTTCGACATCTGCTTCGCCTTTATGCATAACGATGCCGGGATGACCTATGCTGCGACCATGAGCGCCATTTCTCAGGCCAGGCTGTACTCAGTAATTTTTGGCAGGAACGCCGAGACCCTGGCCGAGGCCATTGAATTCGATACCGAAAAAGTCGTTGCAAAAGATGTTCACAACCCAATTCGTCTTAAAAGTAAGCTTGATAAAGTAATGGAGGGAATAGCCAAATGAGCTGTATTGAGCAGAAAAAATACAAAATCCTCCTTGAAAAGACAACCTTCAAAGAATCAAGAGAGTATATTGAGAAAAACTCGGACGAAGTTCACTATGTATCTCCCGGCTACAAGATCTTCAACGACTACTATGTGATCGGGATACCGCCCATTGCTTTGGGGGCCAGGGGTAATGCTCTGCTCTTCACCTACACAAAACCCTGCCATGGGACTTTTGTCCTGACTATAGACGACGAGGAAAGCAAAAAGGAAATCAATAGACTCAGGGAGATGGAGAACGAAAAGACAACAGCCTCTTTGAAAAAGGGCAAGCCTCTCGAGAGCGCAAAGGCATCCCCAACCAGATACGAGGATATATGGAAAAAATGAGATCAAAATCGAGATTTCCACTTTTTTCACTCTTTCATCAGAGTTTTTACTCTATTACCAGGTCTTTGACCTTGATACCTCTTTCTACAATTTTTCCTACGATTTTTCCGCCTGTCATTTCTGCGGCTTTTACAGCATCGTCTTCCGGCAGGATGATGAGAAAGCCCATACCCATGTTGAAAGTTCTATACATCTCGAGATCTTCGACTCCGCCTTCTTTTTGCAGGAATTTGAAAATTTCCTGAGGCTCGAGAGGGGAATAGAAATCAAAGCCCAGTTTTGTCACCCTTCTCAGCTTCAAAAGCCCGCTGCCTGTTATATGAGCAAGCCCATGGACTTCGTACTCTTTAAGGACATCGAGGATCTCAATATAAATTCTTGTTGGGGTTAGAAGCTCATCTCCGATTGTCTTTGAGCTATCATAGGGGCAGGGGTCATGGTAAGAATATCCGGCTTCTTCAATGATTTTCCTTACCAGGGTATAACCGTTACTGTGAATACCTGTGCTTGGGATACCGACAATTACATTACCTGCCCTGATTTTTTCTCCTTCGACAATCCGATCTTTTTTGACAATTCCAAGGCAGGTGCCTGCAAGGTCAAAACCTTTAATTATATCGGGAAGGGTTGCGGTTTCTCCGCCTACGATAGATATCCTTGAGATTTCGGCTCCTTTAAGCAGCCCCTCTCCTATTTGGGCTGCAAAGCCTTCTTCGTGTTTTTCAAGGGCAAGGTAGTCCACAAAAGCCACAGGTTCGGCTCCTATGGCCAGAAGATCGTTAACGTTCATTGCAATGCAGTCTATTCCTACAGTATTCCATCTCTGCATTTCATTTGCAATAAGGACTTTTGAGCCTACTCCGTCCGTTGTCATTGCAAGGGCATATTCTCCGAAGTCCAGGAGCCCTGCATAGTGCCCTATTCCTGTCAGGGGCGCTCCGATACCCTTTCGAACATAGCTGAGTTTTTCGACCAGGGTTTTGACGGTTTTTTCTTCCTTTGCAATGTCCACGCCCGAGTCAGCGTATGTTAGGTGTTTTTCGCTCACTCTCTGCTCCTTCCTGCCTGCTTTGCAGCTGCATTTCAATTTCATTTCCGTTATATAATTCGAATTCGTCATGCAAGGTCTTGACCGCAGCAAATGCGTCGTCTTCCCTCACAACGAAAGAAATATTGTACTGGGAAGAGCCCTGACTGATCATAATAATATTAATCATTGAATTTCCAAGAGCCCCAAAAACCCGCTTTGCCACACCCGGTGTTCCTGCCATGCCTGCACCCACGACTGCGACTACGCAGACGTTTTCGTCCGAAGTAATTTCCTTTACGATCTCACGATTGAACTCGGCATGAAGGGCTTGTAATGCGGTTTCTGCGTGCGCTTCGCTGACAACGAAAGAGATGTTGGACTCTGACGAGCCCTGGCTGATCATAACAACGTTTACTCCGGCCTTTGCAAGGGCTGTAAAGAGCCTTGCCACAGTCCCGACTGCTCCTGCCATCTCGGCGCCTGCAACATTTATAAGAGCGACATGTTTGATCAGGCTTACCGCTTTTACAACATGCCTGCACTGGAGTTTTTCCGAAACAATTAGTGTGCCAGGGAATTCCGGGTCAAAAGTATTTTTGACACGTACAGGAATATGTTCTCTCATTGCAGGCTCAATTGTGCGCGGGTGAAGTACGTTTGCTCCGAAATAAGAGAGCTCCATTGCCTCAGCGTAAGAAATCTGTGGGATGGTTTTTGCTTCAGGCACGATTCTCGGGTCAGTGGTCATAATCCCATTTACTTCTTTCCAGAGCCAGATCTCATCAGCTTTAAGGGCCGCACCCAGAATGGAAGCTGTAAAGTCAGACCCGCTTCTTCCGAGCGTGGTAATGATTCCGTTTTCGTTTTCTCCGATAAAGCCTGTGACCACAATAACCTGTGATCCAAGTCTACACCCAAGTCTGTTTTTCACAAGTTCGTAGGTCTTTTCGAGAGGCTTGGCGTTCCCATAATCAGAGGATGTAATTATCCCTGCTTCTCCACCTGTGTATTCGGTTGATGCTACTCCAAGAGAGCGTACAGCTCCGGAAACTATTGGGGCTGCCAGACGTTCCCCATAGGATGAGATGTAGTCTATAGACCTGGGAGTCAGCTCACCCAGATAGCAAATCCCTATGAGGGCTTTTTCTAGCTCATCGATGCGGAGATCAAGGATCTGGAGGACTTCTTTTGCAACTGTGGAATTGTCAATGGCGTCCCTTATGGCTTCATAGTGTTTGTTTGTAAGTTCTGTTTTAAACTCCTTCACAAGGCTAACTTTGCCTTTTGTTGAAGCAAGGCGCGCATTTTCCAGAAGTCTATCTGTTACCCCACCGAGCGCAGAGGTTACTGCCACTACCTGGTTGCCTTCTTCATGGTACTTTTTTAGAAGCTGGGCAACATGACTTATCTTTTTTCCGTCCCCAACGGAAGTTCCTCCAAATTTCATTACAATTCTCATGATCGGATCACGTTTTAGCATTAAACTGAGTTATTCTCACATCGTTCTTTATCTTAAATGTTAATCTAATAACTTTGATTTTAAAGATTCTAATAATTACCTGAGTTAATGTTCACTCAAATGTTAATATTCACTCAAATTCGAATATCTACTATTTTTACAGGTCACTTCTCAGTAAATAAGTTCTTTACTAAAGAACACTATCCATGGGCTCTTTCGCCATTTAACACGCTTTGCGCTGAGAATTTGTCTTGTATAGAAGATAATACTATATTATAATGCTTGTGTATGCTTGTGTAAGTGAATGTTGAAATTAAAACATTTGGATTGACAGAAAAAATTACTGGCAGATGCCCGATAACTGCTGATAACTGGTTCTGATAGAAAACGATATATTTAACTCCGAGATGCAATGTAAAATAGTTAAAACAGGTGAAGCGATGAAGTATGCCGTACTTATAGGAGACGGAATGGCTGATTACCCGTTAGAAGAACTGGGTGGCAAGACCATTCTTCAGGCAGCCCGAACTCCTGCTATGGATTATATCGCAGCTCACGGGAAGACAGGGCTTGCAAAAACCATACCCGATGGCTTTTCTCCAGGGAGTGATATCGCAAATATGTCTATTATCGGGTACGATCCGGCAGTCTATTACTCCGGACGGGCTCCGCTGGAAGCTGCCAGCATAGGTGTAGCCCTTGCGTCCGATGATGTGGCTTTTAGATGCAATCTTATAACTATCGAAAATGGGAGAATGAAAGATTACAGTGCAGGGCATATTAGCAGTGAAGAAGCAAAAATCCTCATCGAAACCCTTGATACGGAACTCAGTACCGAAGAACTGAACTTCTATCCGGGGATCAGTTACAGGCATCTCATGGTCGCCAGAAGGAACCTTGGAGCTGAAACAAAATGCACTCCTCCGCATAACATTACAGGAAAGAAAATTAAGGAGTACTTGCCGAGCGGAAAAGACGGAAAGTTTCTTTCCGGATTAATTGAAGCATCTATGGTAGTTCTTGAGCTGCATCCGGTTAACCTGGAAAGAATTAACGAGGACAAAAACCCGGCAAACTCGATCTGGATCTGGGGACAGGGTTTTGCCCCAAAATTTACTTCATTTAAGGAACTTTACGGGAAAAACGGAGCAATTATCTCGGCAGTCGACCTCCTTAAAGGCATCGGAATTTATGCAGGCCTGGACATAATTGAGGTTCCGGGAGCAACCGGTTATCTGGACACTAATTATGAAGGAAAAGTTAGTGCTGCCATTGAAACTTTGAAAACGAAGGATCTTGTTTTTGTTCATATCGAGGCTCCAGACGAGACCGGACATGAAGGAATCCTTGAAAAAAAATTAAAAGCTGTTGAGGATTTCGCTAGTCGGGTAGTAGCCCCTATTCTTAAACATGCCGAATCTTCAGGTGAGCCCTTTACAATTCTTGTACTTCCCGACCATCCGACTCCTATTTCCTTAAAGACGCATACAAAGGACCCTATCCCATTTGCAATCTACAGGACCGACAAAGCTGATCCGGATGAAACAAATGCCTTTGATGAAGAATCCGTTAAAAAGGGTTCTCTGGGCCTGGTAAAAGCTTCGGACCTGATCGGAATGCTTGTAAAGGCAAAATGATAACATTTTTCCGGTTAACTATCTGATTTTCTATCTGTATATCTTTTTTAATTTCTTTAAATTTCTTCTTTTTATTCAAACTCTCCCTTAAACGCTACACTTTGGTAGAATTTGCTACGGAAACGTATATATCCTTTCTCAATATACTCATTATAACACATGTAATACTGTGTTATAATCTTATTAGGGGGAATTTAAGATGAGATGGCCTGCTAGAAAATCATTTTCAGGACCTGCACAATGGGATCCTTTTGAAGAGATTAAGAGAACTCAGGAGCGCCTTAACCAGCTTTTTGAAGATTTCATGCCTGCGGAAGAATTGGGAGGCGGAAAGGTATTTACGCCTGCCGTTGACATCAAGGATGAAGAAGACAAGCTTGTGGTCACTACCGATTTGCCAGGAATTAACAAAGAGGATGTTGAGATAAACCTTAAAGAAGACATGCTCGAAATAAGTGCAAAGAGCGGAAAAGAACAGGAAAAAGAGGAAGAAGGATATATTCGTAAGGAAAGATCATACACTCGTTTTTACCGGGCTGTCCGCCTGCCTTCCAGCGTTAAAGAGGAAGGGGGCACTGCAAAAATGGAAAACGGTGTCCTGACAATAACGCTGCCGAAAATGAAACTGGAAGAGCCAACAAAGAAAATACAGATTGAATAATCTTTCTCAGAAAAAAAAGCCTTCAATTAATACCTGACTGCGAGAGGAAAATTAACTCGCATTTCTAATTTTTGAATTATTATATTTTTGCTCTCCAGGCCAAAAGCAGATTTTGAGATTTAAGATCCTCTAATTCACAACTCAAATTTATTGACCTTGATTACATCAATTTCCTTATCGCTTCTTCCACCGTTTTTAGCTGTACTGAAGCTGCTCGCTGTTACCTTTATAAAACCAATGCTCCTTCTCATGATTGTTTTACTCGTCTGCTTCAACATCAATCATCAGACACAGAATCTCTATGGGCTGAAGTGAGGAAATTCGTTATTCCTAAAAAAGGTTTTCCGATTGTCGACGACACTGTACTGGATAAGCCCTATTCAAAAAAGATTGGTTTTGTTCGTTATCAATGGAATGGAAAGCATCATCGTACTGTTAAGGGAATTGGTCTTATTACCTTACTCTGGACAGATGGTAAGAAAATCTTACCTGTAGATTTTCGTATATATGATTTCGATCAAGACAGTAAAACGAAGAATGATCACTGTCGTGATATGCTCGATAAAGCCAAAGAACGCGGCGTTAAACCGAAGTTTGTTATGTTCGATACATGGTATGCGAGCCTAAAAACCCTCAAAGGTATCAGGGGAAAACAATGGCATTTTCTAACAAGATTGAAATCAAATTGTTTGGTGAATCCTGATAACACGACAAATAAGCCTCTCGAAACAATTGATATCCCTCCAGAAGGAATTGTTGCTCATCTTAAAAAATAGGTCGTCCAGCGTTATATGATTGGTGTTTTGAAGCACTTAAATGTTAGAAGATTTCTTAGTGTCCACTTTGAATCTGTAATCCCTGCTTCTCTTGCA
>JADGNM010000443.1 GCA_017883485.1 Methanosarcina sp. | reverse complement strand
TGTCGGGAAAACACCAAGGATACTTAAATCCGGAAAACAGGACGAAAAATTTTATGAAACTCTCTGGGAAACAATTCTCTCAGGTGAAGTTTTTTATAGCGTGCTCATTAACAAAAAACATAATGGTGAACTGTACTTTGCAGAAAAGACCATAACACCGGTAAAAGACGAGCAAGGAACCATCACACACTTTGTTTCTACTGATAAGGATATCACCGAACGCAAGAAAGCTGAAGAAGTTTATCTTGAAAACCTGCGCCTTGAAGCGGCAGACAAAGCCAAGAGCGAATTTTTAGCCAATATGAGTCATGAGCTTCGCACCCCTCTGAACTCATCAATAGGATTTTCAGAGCTTCTTAAAGAGGGCATGGGTGGAGAATTAAGCGACAAACAGAAACATTATGTGGATAATATTCTTACAAGCAATCAATTCCTGCTTATTCTCATAAATGATATTCTTGACCTCTCCAAGATTGAAGCCGGGAAAATAGAGATTATGCCCGAGAAGATGTCAGTGCCTGAAACCATTAAAGAGACGCTATATCTCATAAAAGAAAAGGCAATGAAGCACAAAGTGCTCCTGAGAATGGAATTTGACCCGGAACTTGTGTGTATAGAAACGGACAGGCAGAGAATCAAGCAGATTCTTTTCAATTTACTCAGTAATGCCGTGAAATTCAGTAAGGAAGAAGGGGGGACAGTAACCATAACCACGAAAAAAGAAGGGGACATGGCGCAGATTTCTGTTTCAGATACAGGCATCGGAATCAAAGAAGAAAATCTGGGCAAACTTTTCCATAAGTTCGAGCAGCTTGAATCCGGGATCAGCCAGAAGTACGGAGGCACAGGGCTTGGGCTTGCAATAACAAAGCAACTTGTGGAACTGCATGGGGGCAAAATACAGGCAGAAAGCAGGTATGGGGAAGGGAGCACATTTACATTTTTACTGCCGATAAAGTCGAAAAAGATGGAGGGAAAATAAATGTCAGGATTTTATAAATTAATTGGAATATCATATATAATATGATGGGAAAAGAAAGATGGAGGATAAACAAAAGCCAAAGCAGCAGCTTATAAATGAACTGGCAGAATTAAGCCAACGAATTACTGACCTGGAAAAACCAAGACAGGGGGACAAATGTGCAAATGAAGCACTGCAGGTTTCTGAAACCCGTTATCGACGTCTCTTTGAAACTGCCCAGGATGGAATAATATTATTGGATGCGGACACGGGAATGATAAACGATGTTAACCCATTCTTAATAGATATGCTGGGATATTCTCATGAAGAGCTTTTAGGGAAAAAACTCTGGGAGATCAGTCTTTTCAAAGATATCGTGGCGAACAAGGCTGCTTTTTTTGAATTACAAACTAATGGATATGTCCGCTATGAAGATTTACCGCTTGAAACAAAGGACGGGCGAAGTATGGACGTGGAGTTTGTCAACAATGTATATCTGGTTAATCACAATAAAATTATCCAGTGCAACATCCGCGACATCACCCAGAGAAAGCGGGCAGAGAAGATATCCAATGAAGCCTTTAGATATGCAGAAAATATTATAGATACGGTGCATGAGCCCTTTGTGGTGATGGATAAAGACTTAAAGGTACTGTCAGCCAACCGCAGCTTCTATAGTACTTTCGAAGTGACACCCGATGAAACTGTGGGGAATTTAATCTACGACATTGGAAACCGACAATGGGATATCCCCTCTCTCCGGACGTTGCTTGAGGATATTCTTCCGAAAAACTCACAGTTCAAAGACTATGAAGTTTCGCATAAGTTCCAGACCATCGGTCAAAAAACAATGCTGCTCAATGCCCGTCAAATCCATCAGGAAGTAATCGGGACACCGATGATACTCCTTGCCATTGAAGATATTACCGAAAAACGGCGCATGGAAGACGAATTGAGAAATTATCGCGAGCATATTGAGCAACAGATAGTAGAGCGTACAGCAGAACTGAAGATGACCAATGAACAGCTTCAACTGGATATAACCGAGCGCAAGCAAGCTGAAAAGGCGCTCCGGGAGAGCGAGGAGCGATATCGCCGCATCGTTGAGTATTCCCCATATGGGATTGCTATCCATAGCGAAGGTAAATTAGTGTACATGAATTTAGCAGGAGCGAAAATATTGGGTACGGAAAACCCTGACGAAATTGTTGGAAAAATGCTACTTCAAATTGTACATCCTGACTATCATGAAATCACAATAAAACGTGTTCATATGCAAGAGGAAGGGAAAGTGGCGCCACCATTAGAAGAGAAGTTCCTGAGGCTTGACTGCACTCCCGTAGATGTGGAGGTTGCATCAATTCCCTTTAACTATATGGGCAAACTGGCGATGTATGGGGTTTTCCGGGATATAACCGAGCGTAAGCAGGCTGAGGAAATACAAAGAAAACTCTCAAGTGCAGTCGAACATACCGCGGATATTGTGGTTATTGCGAATAAAGATGGTACTATCGAGTATGTCAACCCTGCATTTGAGAAAATTACCGGCTATACGATGGAAGAAGCTGTCGGGAAAACACCAAGGATACTTAAATCCGGAAAACAGGACGAAAAATTTTATGAAACTCTCTGGGAAACAATTCTCTCAGGTGAAGTTTTTTATAG
>JADGNM010000072.1 GCA_017883485.1 Methanosarcina sp. | reverse complement strand
AGCAGTCTTTGAGTCAAAAATTCAACATCAAGAGAGCAATTTTCTCTATTGTATCTAAAAACTTGACTTACAATTTACAGCAAATTCGCTACACTGCCGTTAATTGTAAATATTTAGATCTACTTGAAGGTTTATTTACGGATTTATGAGGTTAAATCTTATGAATGCTGCAGACAAGGTTATCAAATCGGCTTTCGAATCCGATGAGGCATTTCAAAAAACATTTTTGACTGTGATTAAGGAGGATCTGAACCTCACTGCCGTGGATTTTGCCAAAAAAGCCAATATTCCCCCGAGTACCCTCTACAAGATCCTATCAGGCAACCGGGATCCTAATATAAAAACCCTCCGTCAGATCGTGAAAACTATCCGTGAGATTAAGGAATCGGATGGTGGAGATTTTATCGCTGTAATTGCAGCTCGCTCAGTACTTGATAATATTGTAGAAACGAAGAAAAAAATCGGCGGCAGGCTGGTTACAATAAGGGAATACTCCGCAACCTCAATGGAAGAAGCAATAATCGCAGCCGTTAATGCTGAAAGAGATGGAGCTAAGGCCCTGGTCTGTGCTCCAATAGTAAGCCCTACTGTCGAAAAAATTCTTAATATTCCTGTAACAACCATTATCCCGAAAAATAGCCTTATAGAGGCTATCGAACTTGCACTTCGAAAAATGGAGTGAAACTTAGAAAATCAGAATAAACCCGCGTTTTGGTTAACGCGGGAATTATGGATTTTATTCTCTTTATTTAAGCTTCTGTTTATCTTTTTAGCTGCTTTTTATTCAATTAGCTTCTTTACTTTTTTAGTTTTATAGAGCTAATGAGTTCCTGTACCTTTTCCTGCAGGGTTCCTATGTCCCCGCCGCCCTTGGTAAAGTAGTAAGCAGCTCCGCCGATTAATAACAGGATAACAGCTCCGAGAACATATAGCAGTATAGGGGAACTTTCTTTGACTTTATAAGTGACTGTCTTTTCTCCTAATACTGCCGTATAGTTTCCTGGCTTTTCCTCTCTATGTGAGAAGGTTAAAGTCGCGTTTCTTCCGACATCAATGGAGACTTCTTTTGAGTCAGTTACGTTTCCGTTTATAGACAACGATGCATTGTATTTTCCCGCAGCGTTGCCTGTGTTCTCGATAATAGCTGAGATGGTCGTGTTCTTTCCGGCACTTACCTCCATAGGATTAACTGTCAGGTTGGAGACTGTGAAGATAGGGGCAAGATCTTTAACCATAACGTCAATGCTATTATCATTGAAGCCTTCCTTGGTAGCACTAACTTTGATTGTACCGTTTTTCTCTGTATTGTACGTAATCTTTCCATCGGATCCGGTTGCTCCAAGTGATTGACCATCGATTGAGACGTTTGCACCCTCTATCGGGTTTCCTCCAATCTTTTTCAAGGCTGCAATAGTGATGTTGTCCCCTATATACACTGTTTCAGGAGAAACACTGAGGCTCATATCCTCTTTCGGAGGGACGACATTGACATTTTTCGATGCAGTTGAGTATCCTTTCTTCTCTGCAGTTAACTTCAGGGCTCCCGTATTTTCTGCAGTATATTGAACGATTCCGTCTGCAGAGGTTGTGCCCGTGCTGTTCCCGTTAACCTTTACAGCGACGCCTTCGACCGGATTCCCATCTGCAGTTACTGTAATATCAAAAGCACTGCCTGCGAATATCTCATCAGGTACGCTTATATTCAGTCCGTTTGCAGACGAACCTCCGCTGCCTTCAACTTTGACGAAGGGGTAGAACCTGAGAGTACCGGCATTAGCAGTCTTGAAACTGACATTACCCATAATAGAGGTATCTTCGCCTTTGTCAAGCCCGATACTGTCAGTGTTTTTCATTGTAATGCCGCTTTCCGAAACACCAGTAACCTCCATCTCGCCAAAGGTATCCCCATCGTTGATTTCAGTGTACTCATCCGAGATCTGGAAAATGCCCTGTACAAAGACCGCAGAGTTTTCAGCGCCTGAAAAAACCGTGCCAAAGTGGACTATAATAAGAGGTACTTTCGTGGCTTTGCCTATATCAGTTTCATAGACAAAATCATCACCCGAGGCAACGAATTCATCGTCCACCACACTTCCATCCTTTTCTAGTTGAACCCAGACACTTTTCCCATTAACATCAACTTCCTTGATGCTGAGGGAATAGCCCTCTTGAAGGGCGAGGGCAGAACCTTGGGACATGGACTCTTTGTCGTCACTATCGGTAAGAATCTTGGAAAGAATACCGCTCGAGAGAAGGCTTACTCTGTCAACTGACCCGTTGACAGCATTGTCAGGATACCCTGCAAAGTATTTGTCTGCCATAAACCCGACAACTGTGAAATTGCCCCAGTTGTTATGTTCAAAGTTAACAGGTTGAGGCTTGGACTCATAGACCAGTTCATCTTGTGGGATAGTGCTGCCAGTCAGTTTATTGACAGTCAGATTTTCAGTTCCTATTCCTTCATCAATATTATAGTAGAATCCTTCAAAGTTGAAGGTATCCCATTTAGGAAGAGTAGCTCCGTTTATTTGTTCATCGTATACAGTCCCGCGCAGTTCGTAAGTACCGGCCTCCGCGGTGTCCACAATCGGGGCAAAACGAAGTATGTTGCTGTCATCGGCGACCTGTATCTTTATTTTGCCCATGAGGTCGACTGTCTCTCCCTTATCAAGCCCGACATTGTCACTGTTTTCCATCGCAATTCTATCACTGCTGATGGATGTTACTTCCATTTCCCCGAAGGTATCGCCGTCTTTGACCTCCTGATAGTTGCTCGATACCTGGAAAATTCCTTGTACGAAGACAGCATCATTCTCTGCGCCGTGGAAAACTGTGCCGAAATGAACTATAACCAGGGGTACATCCGCAGCTTTGCCAAGGTCAGTTTCATAAACAAAGTTACCATCCGAGGAAACGAATTCATCGTCTACCACTTTTCCGTCCTTTTCTAGCTGGACCCAGACACTGTTCCCGTTAATATCGACCTCTTTGATGACTAAAGTATAACCCTCTTCAAGGGCAAGAGAATCTTGAGAACTCACTGACTTTTTATCGTCATTATCGAGTAGGATTTTGGAAAGAATACCGTTGGAAATCGGACTTATATCATCCCCAATAACTTTGGAGCCTTCTTTAGTATAACCTGCGAAGTATTTCTCTGCCATGAACCCTATGAGCTGGTAAGTGCCCCAGTCATTATGTTCAAATTTAGTCTCAGTAGGTTTTGTGACGTACTCAATGTCCCCTGAATCTATGCTTCTGTCGATATTCTTAATGGTCATCTCTTCTGAGGAGAATCCGGAGTCAAGGTCATAGTAGAAACCTGAGAAACTCTGCGCATTCCACGTGTACGTTTTGGACATTCCATCTTGCCAGATCCTTCTTCCCGTTGTATTATTTGCGGACTGGTCGTTCATGGTCCATGTCCAGGATTTTGATACTGTTCCGTTTTCGTTTTGTGCTTCAACTTTAACTATGTGCGGGCCTTGGGCTGGAGAACTTGTAGTATATGATGACTGAGTTACCAAATTATTTGTTTGAACAGAGTTGCCGTCAAGAGACCATATAATATTCGATGTTTGGCTCACAGTCGCAGTGAATGTTCTTGATTCTCCGATATTACTGCTAACAATTGACGGTGAAGGGTCAGACAAGGTGATCACTGGAGCTCCTGCTGTACCCATCACATTCCAGACTGCTATTTGCCCTACTTCTGGTAAGGCGGCTGTCACCTGATACGAACCCGACTGAATGACATGATTAAAAGTTGCAATATTGTTGCTATCAGTGTTTGTTGGTGTGGAATTCCCATTTACAGTCCATGTGACAGTCGCTGTCTGGTTTAAGGGAATTGTGAACAGTTGAGTTCCACCAACTGTCCCTGTAACCGTAGTGTTCTGTGAGGGCGTAGGCGTTCCTAATATACTTGGAGCTGCTGCCGCAGCTCCGCAAAAGAAACCTAACGCCAGAATCGCTGTAAATATTTGTAAAATAGCTTTCTTCATGTTTTATCCTTCTGAACCTTGTGCATAAATTAAATCTGTTGAGTTTTATGTAAGATTTTTTAAATTCACTCCAATTTGGCACTCTAAATAAGTTTCCAATCAATGATTCTTACTTTTCTCTAACTTCAGGTTTTGACTTGAGGGGGAGTTAAGTCAGTTTTAATCAGGAAGATTTATCAGCGAGTTAAGCTTTTAGCTGCAGGTATCCTCGCTGTTCTATTCTTGTCAGCCTGCGCCCGTGAGATTCGAGCGTAATGCCTGATTCATACTCTGTGCATTCTCCTATAATGGTTAAGTTACATATATTTTGTACTTTTTTCATCTGCTGGGGGTCAATTGTCATGAGAAGTTCGAAGTCTCCACCTGTGTAAAGGGAAAGTTCCAT
This sequence comes from Methanosarcina sp., assembly GCA_017883485.1. Classification (GTDB taxonomy): domain Archaea; phylum Halobacteriota; class Methanosarcinia; order Methanosarcinales; family Methanosarcinaceae; genus Methanosarcina. The sequence continues at coordinate 5,272 of JADGNM010000072.1, read as the reverse complement.
AAGTTCCTCATAGCTTGAAACAAATTCCCTGACTTCTTTGAGGATAGGAAGGGTATTTTCCCTGATTGTGAAGCCTACATGGCTTGCCCCTGCAAGGTCATACAGGGACATGGCAAGGCCGTCACTTGTATCCATCATTGATGTAACTGCCCCGGACTCAGCCAGTATCCGGGCTTCTTTCGTGCGGGGAACAGGTTCGAAAAGAGCTTTAAGGACAACTTCACTTACTGGCCTTCCAGATTGAATAGCCTCAAGAGCGGCCCCGGCGGAGCCTGTATACCCTGTAATACAGACAGGGTCACCAGGTCTTGCTCCCCTCCGAAGGAGGAGCTGGCTTTTCTTTACCCTGCCCAATGCTGTCCCCGTAACTGTCAGTTCTGCGTGGGTATCAAGATCGCCACCGATAATTGCAGTTCCGCCGAACTCGGCACATGCCTGCATACCTTTTGCAAGTTCTTCGAAAAAAACAATTTCGGTATCTTTAGGCATGCCAATTACCATAAGGAGTCCCGCAGGTTCTGCACCCATGGCTGCGATATCACTCAGGTTTACGGCTGCAGACATCCAGCCCATCTGCCACGGCGTCATTTCTACTGGAAAATCCGTTGTTCTGTGCAGCATATCCGTGGTAACAACCAGGCAGTCTTCGCCTTTCAGGTCGAGAACGGCACAGTCATCCGAACCAGCACCAATGAGGATTCCTCTTTGTAAGCTCTCTTTGCCCTCTGAGGCTTTGAAAATCTCAGATAAACGAGAGATTAGAGCGCGCTCCCCGATTGAAGATACTTTTGTTTCTTTCATCGTCTTTTTCTGGAAGAGATAACCTTTATTTTCGTATTAATAGGGATATTAGGGCGAAGTTCCGTCATCTATCCACAATTATTGAGTGAATAAATTTCTTCTCTGTATTTTAACCTGTGTTTTCATCTTATGGACGTATAAAACTTTTGTAAACTTCAAATCCATTTGAACTTAAAACCGGAGCAGACAAAAAGTACGATAAGTATCAATATTGCTTCAATAATATCAAATCGTTTGGATATTTTTAATGTCAGATAATTTCTTCTCCGGTTTCTTTTGTCCTTATTCTGACATTTTTAAGAAAATTTTTTGCTATTTTTCCCAGTTCATATAGTTCCTCTCTTTCTAAAACTCGTGTTTTCCTGAGATTCTCCTGCAGGCTGTGTTCAGGGATTCCCTGCTGCAGTACATAGATAACTTCCCTGCTTTTCACATTTCTCGAAATCCAGGCAGCTATACTGGCAATATCTTCATCGTTTCCTATAAAATCCCTGATGACTGTTGTCCGGAGTTCCAGTTCCAGGCCGCTGGAATCTGCAATTTCGATCGTTTCAGTGAGAGATGCAATTATTTCATCGGGAGCCTTTTTGACGGCTTCGTATTTTCCGCAGCCTGCAACTTTTCCGTACAGCTCGGGAGAATTCAGAGGCGCTTTTATATCAATGAAAAATTTATCAACCAGCTTTCTCTTAACCAGTTCGTTTGCAATTTCCGGATAGCAGCCGTTTGTGTGAATTCCGACTAAAAGCCCGAGTGTTTTTGCAAATTCTGCAAGAGGCACAACTGCCTTCTGCATCAGAGGTTCTCCTCCTGAAAATACAACCGAGCTCACAAAGGGGCTGGAGTTTCGCACTTGCTCCTTCACAGAATCCAATTCCACAGTCTTTGACCCTTCAAGGTAGGGATAGTTCTGGCAGTAAGGACAGCGGAGAGGACATCCTCGAAAAAAGAGAGTGACTGCAGCCTTTCCTCCCCAATCGAGGGTTGAGAGAGGGACAGTGCCTGCATAGTTTACTTTCATACAGTTACACCGCTTTTCACGATGCCAGGTATAAAAAGATTATGGAACTCTTAACTGAGTTCCCTTGTACTGTATCGTTTTCTATCCAGCAATTCCTGGCGCTTGCCTCTGTTCCAGCCTTCCACGGACTGAAGGTATCCCGTGATTCTTGAGAGGTGCTGCACGTTTGCAGATCCGCATTTCGGGCATGAATCCAGCAGACCGGCGGTTACATACCCCTCATCGGTGCACACGGTCATATCCCGGGTGAAAGCAAAGTAGCCCGTCTGTGTGTTCTTTGCTATATGCATGGCGAGTTCCTGCAGGCCATCGGGATCCGGCTTTCCTTCTCCAAGCCAGATGTGCATGATATTTCCGCCGTCTACGATAGGGAAGAAAGTATGTTCGTACTTTATCCTATCAGGCAGAGAGACATCGGCTCCGGGGGGTATGTGAGTTCCGTTGGTATAGTAAACAGGCAGGTCGCGGGTCTCATTAAACTCTTTTTCTGCGGTTTTCAGGTCTCCTTTAATTGTAAGTTTGGCTTTGGCAGCATATTCCCTGTGCAGGAGGTCTGAGACTGCAAAACGCTGAGCTGTCGTTTCCGCAGGTGTTCTTGCAAGGGCAATTTTCATACCGTTTTCCTTTGAAAGCTTCAGAGAGTGCATTTTCATTTCAAACATTACCCTGATGGCAAGCTTATATGCAGCTGGAGACTCATGGATCTGGTAGCCGGTATGGTACTGGACCATCTCATTAATTCCCACTATTCCGATAGTATAAACAAGACTGTCAAAATCCACAGCCATCGCTCCTCTTGCCCCTGTACTCGGATCCTTAGGACGCTGGGCTGCAAAAGGAATCCTGTTTTTCCTGATCAGGTTGTTCATCCACTTTCGCTTGATCTTGAAGACTTCCATACCTTCATTCATCAGCTTTTTTAGTTCATTAAAAAGTTTTTCGTCATCATATTCAGCCCTGTAGGCTGCCCTGGGACAATTTAATGATAGGACCATCCATGAACCCATTGAGAAATGCTTTCCGTCCTTGAAATTGAGCTTGTCGTCGAAATCTGTATCATTTGTAGGATTTGCAGAAAATTGATACGCGCAACATTGATAACACGAAATTCCCTGCCCTGCGCCCCTGTACTCTGGAAGCTGGTTATCAAAGTAAGGAGTCCCGAATTTCGCAGCCAGCTCGAAGGTCATCCTGTAAAGCTCTTTATAAGTAGGAAGCTCAGGGTGAGCCGTGTTGAAATTCTCGTCCTCTTCCATGAAATCAGGTTCTATTGAAATCTCTGGCTTTGGGAAACTGAAAGGTTTGCCCCAGGCATCTCCTCCAAGCATAACATCCATTAAGGCTTTGAATCCAAGGCGGACTTCTTTTTCAAATTCTCCGTAGACCCTGAGGGGAGCCTGTTTGCCGTCCCAGATTTTACCCAAGGCGACAATCGGGATGTGCTTCCAGAGCTTCGGAACGCCAGGGGAGAGCTGCACTGATGAAAATACAGTCTGTCCGCCTCTTGCACACATCATCTGCATCATCTCATAGACGAACATCTGCATAAGCTGCCTGATCTCTTTTTCGGACTTGCCTTCAAGATAGGGAGCAATAAAAGTCAGGAAATTGTAAAAACCCTGTCCGCCTGCAAAATTTGTCTGAGCCGATCCCATTGCCTTTACTGCGTGCAGGAAAGCTACTTCTGCATTCTTTGCAGGCTTTGCCACACTTGATTGGGTTCCTACGCCGTCAGGCATAAGCCCATAGTAAAAGAAGTACCTAAGGTCCCAATCCATGCAGAAAGGCCTTGTGCCCATATATTCGAGATCGTGGATATGAAAGTCCCCGTTCAGGTGCAGGTCGGCAAGCTCTTTTGGCATCAGGAGGAGATTTTGCTCTTTGGACATTTTGTCGGCTTTTCTTTTATGTGAGGTTTCGGCATTATTAAGCTGGTTTGCGTTGTCATTTGCCTCAAAGCCGTATCCTGTATCGATTTCGTAGGCATCGTAGACAGACGCCCCGATTCTTGTCATTATGTTTCTCCATTCCACATGCCCTCTTTCAAGGAGAATATTGTTTACTACTTCCCTGATAAGTGGACCTGAAAGGAATTTGAGATTCATCTTCCTGATAATTTTTTCCGCTTCTCTAGCAATGTCAATAGCTTCTTCTTTTGTGATTGCAGGTTTGTTGTAAAAGATCTCGCTTAATTTAGTCTCCTTCATGAGTTGATTTACAATCATATTCTTGTCCCAGTTAGCCATGAAACCGTCTGAATTCCTTACCTTTGGAAGGGGAGAGACGGACAGCCCATCAAGTGTTTTTTGCACTGGCTGATTATCAGACAAATGGTCATTTTTGGAGAGGAAGGATTCGGAGAGCCTGTCAAGTGTCTTTTTCACTGACCGGTTATTAGATAAATTGTCATCGGGTAAGAGAATCTCGCCTGTCATTTTCTCATCTTCAGTCTCTATATTGTTAAGAATGAATCTGCAATTTGGATAAAATCTGCAATTATGAATGAAATCTACAAAGCTTAAATAACTTCAAAGTTTCAGACATCTTAGGTCACAATATTCCCAGAATTTTTTCCAAGTTAACTTCTCCCCCACGGAAAAGATCCTCATGGGTTAGAAAGGTATCATTGATCTGTAAAACAGGCGCTGTCACCGTAAAAACTCCATTGAAACGCAGTTCTGTGAGAGCCTCCGGGGTAGCCATATCTGCTACTTCGAATAGCACTGAGTTCGATTCCAGGAATTTTTTCAATTTATTGCATTTCGGACAGCGTTCCGTTGTGTAGACGATTATTTTTGCCATGCTTTACGACCTTCTGATTTTTTATTACTATTTCGTATTACATACTGAATTTATTTCCATGGTACTGGGGATGAACGCGCAGGCGCAGAGCGCATCACAGCAGGAAAACAAACCCCCACTTGGGTTACCATTTCTCAGCTAACCCTTATAATTTATGTAAATGTATATTTTCAAACGTTTCGAGCGCCATTCAGCAATATATGAACAGGGCGCAGTTTTTAGATAGTGCCCATATGATATCGTTTTTCGCTTAATTGAGTGAAGATCCCCTTTCTCTTCGGGTAAATACTCTAAATGCCGTAGCAGTTAATAATGGTTTTTCACCTCAGGTTTGAATACAATATGAGATAATAACCTTTTCTTTTTGTATACAAAGACATACAATTTGTTACCAGATTTGATAACAAATTTAATGGTGCTAGATTTTGAGAATACGTCTGCTTCAGGAGAACATTTTTCAAGTACATAAGGCTTATCAATTACATGCAGCCACTTTACCGAGTGAAGGTTTGGATCCTAAATATAAATTGTTGTTCCTTGAAAACTTTATAATATTTATTACTAGGGAGCGCAGAGGGTCACGAATACCCCGACCTTCAGGTTGGGGATGAAGTGGACCCTCGCCTCTTTTTGATTCCGATCAAAATC
>JADGNM010000442.1 GCA_017883485.1 Methanosarcina sp. | reverse complement strand
CTGATATTTATTATATAATATATTGATTATTACTAAATTAAAATCAATTTTTTAAATTATTTGGATTCATATCGAGATCTTTGACAATATATCTAAATATTAACAATCGTGATCCATAAATGGACAACCGGTATATATATAAAATTAGCAGAATAGGTTTTCCTTAAAGTTAGTAATTACAAAAAGTAGGTGTCTCTGCTATTTGTCACAAAAGTCAATGAGCCAGTTGAAGTTATCGTATTCTCCAAACTATGTTTATTTGATACAATTATAAAATTTGTGTTTCAAATCCCCGTATGTAGACAGAAACACTTAGTAGGTATTATTTTACTAATTAATTCTCAAGATCAAGTTCTGAAAGATCATGATACTCGTAGACTCTATTCTATTTATCTTTGAATATTAAATTGACAAATAAAATGAGAGAATTTTTGATATGATATTTAAGCTCTTTTAACTCGTCTATATTTGATTGTTTATGCAAAAATCACCAAGTTTTTTATTCGGCTTGTCAAAAAGAGAAGTTGCATCTCTGATTCTATAACATGGGTATCAGATAGCTACTCTGGGAGAGATCCTTAAATTGTTAGTTTCTTTAACTAATTTCATCCAAATAATTAAATATGCATTTATATTTCTGGAACTACTTATTTTTATTCCTAATTTTCCTTACGTATGCATATTTATAGTTTTAATTCCCTCTAGTTTCTATAATTTGTCCTGATACACAATTTTCAAGGATTTGTTTAATTGCCTGGATAAGGGCAAAACCCTGGGTTAGCTGGATTAATCTATGGAGCGCAGGAAATACGTCCGTGGAAACAGAATCAGGCATCAAGGTTAATAAACTCGATATAAGTACCTAAGATTGGGAGGGGTAATATGGTCTGTCCTGTGTGTGTAGTTGGAGGAATTGGATTTGTTCTCAGTAGGATTTTTGGGTTTCCTGATGTTGTTGTGGCTTTTGTGACCGGGATGATGGCAACTTCGATGGCGTACTGGGGAAACCATATCATGGCAAAAAAATGGAAAAAAAGAAAAGGTCAGCTTGTAGTACTCAATATCTTATCAGGAATTATGTTTTTATATTCTTTAAAATTAATGGGATTATGGTGAAGTAAAAATGCAACTTCCACCAAAAAAGGATTGAAATTTTGATATGCTGAATATCAATTTTTTCTCTCCCGTAGAGAATTTCCGGTTTAGTTCCGCTTTTTTTTAGAACATTCTGCTGTTTAAACCTTTAGTTTAAGCCTTTAGAATAACATTCTGATATGGTTGTAATAAATCATCCATAGGCCGAACAGAATGAGCACTATTCCTCCTCCTTTTTTAAAGACAGCATCGTACTTTGAGATAAGCCTCATTTTTGAGGATGATAACTGAGCAAAATATGCGAGTATGAGCATAGGTATCGCAAATCCAAGAGAATAGACAGAGAGAGTTAGCGCGCCATTAATAGCGTTTCCGTCCAGAGCTACCAGGGTCAGAATCGAGCCCAGAATTGGCCCTACACAGGGGATCCAGAGCACTCCAAGGGAAAGCCCAAGCAAAAAGCCTGATACGGGACCTTGTTCATTCATGCCTGCAAGGAGGGGAAACTTTGAAAAGGAATTGAATAGGCTTAGATCAAGTAGTAATGCAAAGCCCATTAAGAGAATTAAAACCTCCGCCAGAATCTTCATTTCCCCTATATGGGTATGGAAGACTGCCCCAAAGGCAGAAGTGATCACTCCCATCGTAATAAAGGATATTGAGACTCCCAGCACTATCGCAAGGGGTCTTAGTTTATCTTTTCCTGCGGATGTTGCAAGTACTGCAGGTAAAAGCGGCAGAATGCAAGGAGATGAGACACTGATGATTCCTGCACCAAACGCAGTCAGCGGGGAAATTGCTTCGTAAACCATGGTTCTGTGTTATTAGTTCAATTTTTATATAGTATGTTTTTATCCGGAATATTTATTTTTACCGGGCTTCAACTTCCGATCTAGAGGAGATATCGAAGTAAGTCTGGTCAGAGATTTCCTTTATGTAGATTTCGCATTTTCTTTCTGCAGAGCAAGGTCCAGAGATTTTTTGAGTTCTTGTTCGTCCCTGAGTCCCAGGATTCTTGCCTGGAATCTGTCCTTACTAACTTTTCCATCCTCTTGCATGTAAATGTATTCATTGTTTTCAATACCTACAATCACAGAGGAGTCAGGAACAGAGCCTACTCCGAAATAGTCAATAAGTCTAGGGCTCTTGTCTACATCTACTGACATGATTGTTGCTTTTCCTGCATATTCTGTTGCCAGATCCTTAAGGATAGGCTTCATTTCCTTGCACGGCTCGCACCATTCAGCTCCGATTTTCAAAAAGACCGGGCCTTTCTGGAGAGCGGTGTTTATTTGCTCCAGCTGGGTCACTTCTACAATAGAATTTTCTCCTTGGATATTCTGTGAATTTGTGGAATTTTCCGGAGCTTTTTCAGTGCAGCCAGCCGTAATGATCAAAACTGCAAGCAGGATCTGTAATATTACTAGTTTTCTCATGTTCTCAACGTTTATTCTTTATCTTGACTATGTCACATTACCAAGTAAAGCATCATCATTGACCTCATACGCCAAATATTATCTTTGCAGTGAAATCGATGACAGCTATTGGAGTAA
>JADGNM010000071.1 GCA_017883485.1 Methanosarcina sp. | reverse complement strand
TCTTGTCATAGAACACTAAACAATTCCAAGATAACGGCGGGCGGCCCTTGCATACCCCATCCTTTAGGTTGGGGTGGCCGCCCGCAATTTGATTTTTAGTGAGTGGAAGGGCGATAAGGATATTGAGGCATGTTTGTTTATTCAGCTTTGGTTGAGCGGTTCCAGAGTTGAACTGTTCGTAATTAAGCGATTCAAGGTAGTCCGTCAGGAAACCTATGCTGATATCTGGGTTTGGCCTGAGAACATGTGCGTGATTGTTGACCCATGTTTTTCTTGATATGCGAAAGGCGAGGCGACAACTCCGGCTAAGAATGTTTTCACCATCTTCTCCTAATAGAATCAGATCCTCGTCGAAAAGGTAGTCATTCACATAATCAACTATTCCAGAAGCTCCGTAATACGGAATTGATCCTCGCATCTTTGCGCGATCAGCGTCCTTCACTGGTCGCCGTTTTCCATCAAGGAACGTAACCAATTCACCAAGGGTACGCAGGTTCCAATCCTCCGGGATTACTCCTACTTCGGTCTGTTTGTAGCTATTGCTGGTCACGAACTCAGGCAGTCGTTTCTTGCCTGTCAGCAATTCCTGCATGGCGCCCTGCTTGATCTGACGTTTCTTGGCGATGAGCTGCTCTAAGGATTCTATGAGGGCATCCGCATCGCTTAATGCATCGGCGATGACTTCTTGTTCAGCTCTGGGCGGAAAGGGTATGCAAACGGCGAGAACAGATTCCTTTGAGATGTTCTTCATGCTGCCACTGGTTCCAGTAGCAGAATCTTTGATGGCATGATTGAAGGAGTTAGAGCTCAAGAAGTGGGCAAGCCATCGGACGCAATGAGGCATTCGGCTGTTGTGCCGCGTCATCCACAAACGATCAGGCAAGAAGAGATTGGTGTAATCCTGATCTACGTATCCACATTCACCGACCAATTCCTTAGTATTCATCCGACTTATTACGATACTATCTTTGCGCGGATTTAACTTTGCTCGGTGGATTTCATGAGGAACTATTGTCTTGTGTTCCTCTGGAATAAATTTTCCTCTTATGACACATGATGTCTTCATTATCGAAGCGTTATGAGCATAAGTGTCCTTTTCTTTCTCAACTGAGTTTACGCTAACACCAGCCTCAAGCGCTATGATAAGAGACCCCAGCAATTTTACATCCCAATCCTCCGGTATCACCCCCACCTCGGTCTGTCTGTAGCCGGGCAGGATGTTCACGGCGCTGCATTCCGCGCTCATGACCTATCCTCCGCTTCCGGTTCAGGATTCCACAACTCTACTTGCATTCTAATCCCGTCGAATTCGACGGGATTGATATGGGACCTGGGCAATTGGTCAGCAGATTGCTGACTAATCTCATCCTCAGTGAGTCTGGTGTAGTAAGTGTAGACTTGAGAATCAATAGCATCTTTTGCTTCTTTGAGGTGCTTCGGCGGAAAAGTGTTGCCGTTCACCCCTGATTCCGCAGACATTGTCTGCGGAATTTGCTTCTGCGTCAGGTAGAACTTGCGGGATTGTTCAAGCGACCGGGCAGAAAAACCTCGGCCCAACTGCATTCCCAACTCATCCGACAGCCGTTTGACCAGATAAGCGCCATACTCAGCCCTGCCGCATCCTTTTTGCTCATACTCAAAGATATACCAGCCAAAAAGCCAGTTTCGGACCACGAGATGAATGTCCACGGAACGGCCGGTCCGCTTCTGCATATCCTGATGCGTCTGTTTGCAGAGCTCGACAAGTTGTTGAAAACCGTAATTATTCCCAGCGTTCATAACTTGAACCCCATCCTCTCTAGGTGCCGGTTAACTTTCTCCTCAAGCTCTGCCACGCGGTAGATCATCTGCGGCATCGGGGTTTCATAGCGTTCGGCGAGCTCCTTTACGCGCTGGGTGAGGGACTGGCTGATACGATCCATCTCTCCGTGGATGGCAGAATCCAGCGCAGAGAGCCATTTGTCGTCCACGACCAGTGTCTTGATATCATCCTCTGTGAGCCTGGGGTAAAAAGCGTAGGCTCTAGAATCAAGTTTAGCTTCATCTTTTTTCAGGCGCTTTTTGAGGTCGGCTTCCTCGTTTGCGAGTTTCAGCCAGTCGTTTAGGACAGCGTATTCATCCTTTGCTTCCCTGTCGCCTCTTATTTCTTTCAGGCGGAAGCTCACGTTAGCCTTATTCACCTTTTCAAGTTCGGAAAAAGCTCCTTCTTCGCCGCCCTGTTCCTCTTCCAGCTCGGTCATACGGGCGGTGATGCCTTCCAGTTCAGCAGTTAGTTTATCGATAGCTTCCTGTTCTTTGGGGAAAAAGCGGGCTACAATAAGCAGTTTTGGTACAAGGTCGCAGGTCCAGCCCTTGTATTTATCCTTTCCCTTCTTATCCTTCTCGATAATACGGGAAGTCTCAGCTTTCCAGCCGTCGTCGGAGATTAGGTAGCAGTCGTCCTGCATCGTTTCTTCCCAGTAGTCCATCAGGTGCTGATACACATCATACTGGTTGATGAGCGGCTTGTCGGCGTAGTGGGATAGCAGGTTTTCGGATAGCTCGGCTATGATTTCCTTCGGGTGACAGCCGGTCTGCAACTGTCGGAGCATAGCTGAAGACTTCTCACGCCAGTCAGCGAAATGCACATTCATTCCTGCTATGAAAGCTGCAAACTCGGGATGCTCGTAGATAGTGGATTTGATGGCTGCCTTTTCCACGGCAAGATCCATATAACCAGGGCGTTTCTGTTTGAACAGGGTCTGCCGGAGCTGCGGGCAGATATTCCAGTAGCGCTGAAGTGCATCTACATCAGCAGAGGGAATGCCTCCATGCAGGTGGCCTTCGATATCCTGAAGGTCCTCAGCCTGCTGGCTGTCGATATAGCGAGGGAGGTTGAGGTTGAACTCGTTTTTCTCGATTTCCTCCAGGCTGATCATCCGCGAGTATTTTGGGATATCTACCTGCCTTGTGAAAACATCTACTATCCTGTGGATATCCTTAGTTCGCAGGCGGTTCTTGGGACCGTCCTTCATGAAACCCGCACTGGCATCGATCATAAAAATGCCTTTGCGGTTTTTGGCTTCCTCCTTGTCGATAACAATAATACATGCCGGGATGCCGGTGCCGTAGAAAAGGTTGGCTGGCAGGCCGATTATTCCCTTGATGTAGCCCTTGCACACGAGGGCACGTCGGATATCGGCTTCGGAATTGCCGCGGAACAGCACACCGTGCGGCAGGATGCATGCCCCTTTGCCCGTGCTCTTGAGCGAGCGGACTATATGCAGCAGATAAGCATAATCTCCCTGCTTGGCAGGCGACCCCAAAGGGCTTGAAACGCTCATGAGGGTCTTTAAGCGGGTCCAGGCCAGTGCTCCAGCGCTTGTCACTGAAAGGGGGATTGGCGACGACGTAATCAAAAGTCTTGAGTGTTTCACCATCCTTGAATTTGGGATCAGTCAGGGTGTTCCCCTGCACTATAAGCGCTTCAGGATTGTTGTGCAGGATCATGTTCATGCGAGCAAGACCGGATGTGGCTGCGTCTTTTTCCTGGCCATACAGGGTTATCTTAGTTCTGGCCTCGTATGCGACCTTCAAGAGCAGGGAGCCTGAACCGCATGTAGGATCATATGCTGTGGTTGAGCCTGTTGTATTGGCCTGGCGGATGCCGAGTATCTGTGCTATTATCCGGCTGACCTCGGCAGGGGTATAGAACTGGCCTTTGCTTTTGCCGCTCTCCGTTGCGAAATGGCGCATCAGGTATTCGTAAGCATCGCCCAGGATATCGTCACCTTCGGCCCGGTTCTTCGAAAAATCAAGGGAAGGGTTTTTCGAAAATGGCAATGAGGTTGGTAAGCCTTTCAACCTGTTCCTTACCGCTGCCGAGCTTGGTAGCGTCGTTGAAGTCCGGCATATCAGACAGTTTATTTGCATTGACCAGCTGACCGATTATTTTCTTGTTGATCTGATCGCCGATATCCGGTTTGCCTTTTAGTGCAACCATATCCTTGAAGCTCGCACCCTCAGGTATGGTGATCGGAGCAAAGGGAACGCCGGCGTATTTGTCGCTGAGGTATTTGATAAATAGCAAAACGAGTACATAGTCTTTATACTGGCTGGCATCCATTCCGCCGCGCAGTTCGTCACAACCGGACCAGAGAGAAGAGTAAAGTTCGGATTTTTTGAGAGCCATTTCATACCACCAGTGAATATTTACTTTGGGATGATCGGCTGAACATGAACTCGAACTTTTGCAGATTGAAAATGTTGTTAACAAATTCTAAATACTTCGGGACAATACTGATGTTATATTCCTCATCTTCTGAGTCCCATATGCAGACTGAAAAGTGCTTTCCGTTTTGGCTCATTCATTTTCATCTTCCTATTTTATAGTAACTACCCAACGATGACAGTCAAAAGTAATCAAAGTTGCGCTGGCGAATCTCCTTTAAGCAAATGTGTACATTCATGTCAGCGTTCTTGTTGCAAGGAACAATTAAAAATCGAGTGTTTTCATTTATTTATATGCTTCTCTTTCTTCCTGATTTCTCTGATTTAATATGTAATTAATTTCATAATTTCCTTCACTGTTGCAAACTAATGGATAAACCGCGGTTAAAAAGACTTGATACAGTTGTTTCATTTACCATTATTACCACTCCCGGGAAATGTATTATCCCCTCATTCAACTAATCCTTTATATTTATCAGTAGGTAATGTTTATATTAATTGTTTTATAAAATAAAAAGAGATGCTTTCAAGCATAACGAACCGGATTTCCGACATGCTTCGTAAAGTGAATAGCCAGTAAAAATCTCACTCAAGCTCTACTTTACTTTTGACTTCTCCTTTTAGTTCAGGCAAACAACCTGGGAAACTGCGAGGTACTTATTGCAGTTCCCATGCAGTTGTTCAACGTAAAAGAGGATAAAAGTCCTATAACTTTCCCTGCTTGCAGGATCGGAGAACCGCTATCTCCAGGCTGCGGCATATCAAAAGAGGGGAAGTTCAAATAAAGCAGTGAAGTTCCGGCATTAATCACCCTGCATGCGATAGTATGCACATCATTGACAAGCGAAGCATTTTCCAGTACGGCTGCACTGCCAAACTCTGTGATTTCAAACGTGTAGTCAGGAGGAAGCTCTATCAGAGCCAGATCAAATTCTTTAAAAATGCTCTTAACAACGAGTCCCCTTCCATCCACCGTAACACGGTCTCCTGCCCCGTGAAATATATGAGAAGCCGCGACTATGTAAGGCAAACCTTTGAATGAGATTACAGCGCCTATAATACAGCGCATCCCCTTATAGAAAAAAAAACCGCCTGATTTTATCATAATTTTCTATCGATCTGCTTATTTTACTTAGACCTGTTTTATGTATCCATGATATTTATTTTGAATTCTGCTCAACTTATATTCCCAGTCGTCATGCCGTTAGAATTTGATTTTTCAAGATCGCAGCTCTTTTGAAAAGAGATATGCCCTTTTAGCAAAGCCCTTTTTCGAATAAAACTTATGTGCAGCTTCCCGGTAAAACGCCGAATCGAGCTCAACCATTTTACATCCTCTTTTCTTTGCGGTAGCAACAGCGGCATCTAACAGCTCAGCACCAAAGCCCATCCGCCTGTGCGGTTCGTCGATGATCAGCTCATCGATATGCGCAACCAGGCCCTCTACCCGGAGGTTTTCTCTGATCACAAGAGAGCAGAATCCAATCATGTTACCATCAATCTCGGCACACAGATATATATTGCCTGGAGACCTGACGCAGGTTGAAAAGACTTTCAGCAAAGCATTCCGGCTGAGCTCTTTGTCAGGCCAGAGCTGCCGTAGAAGCTCGATAACCTTTTCAAAATCACTTAGTTCAGTTTCACGGATATTAGCAGGCATTTCTCTATCCCCAGTTTGCCAATTTGCAAGAAATTCTCTTTTTTCCCCTGCCATATTGTGAATCAATGTTTATAGATTGATGCAATGACAAGCTAAACATTGCAACCACAAGGTTAAATTAATGGCATTTGCCTCTGAAAAAGCTTGATAAAGTCTAACTCCGGAAAATAAAGAGATATTCGGAACAAAAGCGTCCTCAGCGCGCTAGCACTCGATTGCATGTGATTTAAAAACGGATTCTTACCTGACAACTTATCTTGACGTTTCTCATTCAGTTAAAGATTTTATGCTATTGTCTCCGTATTTTCTTTCTTTTACCGCAGTAAGCACTGCATCATGGAAACTCACAGTTTAAGAACAAAAGATCAGAAGTTAAATTACTGGCATAACTAAATACTGACAAGATATACAATTAATTAAATAAATAGATTAAAATATAGCCAAAATTATATAGTAAAGTATAAAATACGAGGAATAAGATGGATTATTGGAAAGAATGTTTAAGAGCTGCAAGCTTCCTTGGACTGGTCTTCTCGGTTCCTAAGATTCGAAATTGGCTGCTCACAAAATGGAATATTTTTATTCTGTGTCTCTAAAACCGTAATTCTGACAAAGGTATATTATTGCCCAACAAAGATATTATTGTGTATTCCAGACTGCACCAGAAAGTATAATTTTCACTAAAAATAATATTTCTGGTCATAATATAGTAATAAGTCATTTTCTCATTGAGATTAAAATAGGTAAACCCCTATGAGCTTTTGGCACATGCATGAAGCATGAAAAATTTAGTTTGATACCGATGTTTTTCATTGGAAAAAAGTCAGGAAAGAAATTTTCATGCAAAGTATCTTAAAAGATCCTTCCTGGTTGGCTTTCATTGACTGCCTTAACTCTTCTGACCAGAGCCGGATGGGTTGAAAGCAAGTTGGTTGTCCAGATCCAGAACCCTTCAGAAGTCCTTGCGGTTTCCAGGTATTCCTCAAAATTCACATTCTTATAAAGATGTTCGCCTGCGGAAAGGACTATGAGCCCTTTTTTGCCTGAAGGGGCGAGATTGATTCCAATCCGATCTGCGGTATATTCTCTTGCCCTGCTCAGGGCGGTCCATAAGATGTCTTTGAGGAAAGGCACAAAGGCTACTGGAAAGATTGCAAGATTATACAGCAAGGTAACATGTCCGGCTTTTATATGGCCCAGTTCATGGGCGACAATAAATTCCAGTGAAGCTGAATCTCCTTCCCGATATGCTACCTCAACAACATTTGCATAAAAAACTACGTAATTTCTTCTAAAGTACAGGCGAGTAGCAAAAGCATTTATCTCCCCTCCTTCCTGAATCATAAAAGCTTCAGGAACCTCATCAAGGTTCAGCTCGCGAGAAAGGCGCTTTATAATCTCATAGAGTTCCGGAAATTGTTTTTCGGAGAGTTTGACCGCGTTTGCCATCATTCCACCGTACGTTTGCCCGGAGACGAATGAGAGAAAAACAATCGCTGCAGGAACTATCAATATGTACTGTATCCCAATGTCTTCAGGATACAAAATTGGAGCCATCATTAATGTGATGTAAATAAAAATGCTGATGAGAAGGCAGACTATAAACAGAGGCATTTCAGCAGGATGTCTTAGCTGCTTTATTTCGCTATCCAGCAAGTTCTTTTTCCCCTCCATTAAATTATATTTTTCTATATGAATCCGAATCGAGTAGGCATAAAACTCCATTAGAGACAGGGCAAAATTACCAAAATATTAGAGATAGAACCCTATTATTAAAATTTTAAAGATATACCTGATTTCTCCCGGAATATCGTTAATAGTCCCACAACGGATCATCATACATATTAATATTTTACCTGAAGATACATTAGACTTTCGACAATATTCCTTTTATTCTATTTCACACGGAAGTTTTCCCCGGGGAAAAGTAAGGCAGTTTATCTAAGTTCAGGGCGATTAACAGATTGAGCAAGATGTTAGTAGATCAGATTCCAATCGGCAAGTTTTCTTTCATGACCCGCCTCTCGCAAAAAGCTCTCAGGCTCTATGACCGGAAAGGTCTGCTTGTTCCGTAAGCAAAGGATCCTTTTACCGGATACCGATACTACACCGTTGCCCAGCTGGAAAAAGGAATGAAAATCAAGACCTTGACCTTCCTGGGTTTTTCCCTTGAGGAGATCTCCAGGCTTCTGGACGCGGAAAGTAAGGGAGACTACGAGCATATAGGGGCATGTTTCAGAAAGAAGATCGAGGAAACTCAATTAGAGATCTGGAGGCTGCAAAGTATCGAAGGCATCTTGCAGGGCGCCTGCAAAAATAGTGAAAAGGTTTTGGAGTTGTTCGAAATGTCCGTTACAGAACCCGTAATTAAAGAAATACCCGAGATTCGAGTAGTAAGCAAGCGTGAAAAAGGAACTTTTGCTGTAACTATTGGAAAACTCATAGGTGAAATCTGCGCATGCGTCAGCAGCCCTGAAAACCAGCGGAACCGGATAAAGGTCACTGGCCCAATTATATTCCTCTGCCATGATGAGGAGTACAAAGAAACTGATGCCGACATCGAGATCGCAATTCCGGTTTCCGGCAGGATTTCAGTAGAAGACCCGAAAATTGAAATTAAAACCCTGCCAGCTATCAGGGCTGTTTCTGTCATATACAGAGGACCTTATCAGGGAGTTGAAGCCGGCTACAACCGGGTCTTCTCATTTGCCAGAGAGAACGATCTGGAACCTTTCGGTCCGAGCAGGGAACTGTACTTCAACGACCCAGCAGAAGTTCCGGAAGAAGAACTTATGACTGAAGTCCTGATTCGGGTCAGGGAAAAATAATTGATGCAGGTCAGGATAAATAATCAATGTATGCTCCAGATTTCTGGAGCTTCTACACTTTTTTCTCCAGAACAACAACCGTATTGCAGGCAGGATGTTCTGGCAGTATTCTTTTTTACCATTAATCCTTCTTTTCTACCCAGTTCCCATCGGAATCCTTTTCATATACTTTTTTAACCGCACTCCAGGCAACCTTGTGAGCAACCTCTTCCCTGGATTCCTTTCCTCTCCTTTCGGAGGGATCTTTGTACTCCATTTAGCCTTATAAAAGACTGTAGAGTAGAAAAGAGTAAATTCAGATCTCTATTAAAGATATCGATCACTAACACGATGGGCTTTTTCTTAGTTCGACACCTTTAAGGTTCGATCTCTTTAAACGGATCTTGCTTTCGAATTAACGGTTTTGGTGCACAGGCTTCTGGAAGACCTTTGTCCCGGTTTTTCGGAGGTAACATCTGTTATTTCAAAATATGGCAGCCCCCTGACGGCTAAAAGAGCCATGGAGTACTCGATATCTTGAGTATGCTCCTTAATCTTTTCCGGGCTTGCTATGGCATTGAGTAGCTCCTCAAGAGCCGGACTGTTCGACCTCCAGGTACCGTCGCTCCGTGTCTCAGCTGTGAAAACTTGCCACTCAATTTTTACTGACATTAAATTCCCCCTCTTGGAAAGTGCTTTGTTCATTCGATCTGCAAAATTAAAAAATAAAAAGCGGATCGATATTATTTTTATTACTCAGAAGTGATTATTTTTATAATTTTTCATCTATAATCTTATACTATTATATAACTATACTTTTCCCCCGAGAACCCAAGACTTTTGACTGTTTGATAAGCTGTGAAAGAGATGTGTCATTTCGACCCGATATTTAGTCCGATATTTAGCTTGACTTTGTCACATTCTCTTTTTCATATCTGCCGCAATATATAATATAGTAAATATTGATTTAATGTCATGAGTTCCATAACTGGAGACTTTA
>JADGNM010000441.1 GCA_017883485.1 Methanosarcina sp. | reverse complement strand
TGTAGGCTTTGAGCATAACTTATTATAAGGTTTTAAAGAATATATAGTTTTCTGTTAAACTTACTTTGTTGAGGTTGACGGCTTTCATCCCCCACCTGTTGGCTTGATAGCCTCCGAGGAAGGGGACTTCCCGCCTTCATGTGAAAGTCTATAAACTTTAGTTTCTATAGAGCTGATCAAGCTGAGTTTCAATTAACTATGGCGTTCTCCAGCTACATGCCCTCTTCTGAATCTTCTTACTCCCCCGATGCGCCGGGTTCTTCCCAACGCCTGGGTTCTGGCAGATGCTCCTTCCTTGCCCGGCACAAAGCCGTTTTTAACCTTTGAGCTTGTTTTGATGAGTGAATCTACTTCGGTTAAGTCCAGAGCTTTTGCAAGTCCATTTTGAGTTTTAACTCCGGTCGGCCTCTTGACCTTGCTTACAACCTCTTTACCCAGAACATTAACCTCTGCAAGAACTGAAGGCATTTCCGCAGCATCCCGTACAAAAGATACTCCTGAAGATGCCTTTATTGTGCCGTCAACCCTTGAGTTTTCGTGCAGGAGTACTGAATCGGCTTTTATCCCGCCGAAGACCCTGCTGTTTCGGCCGATATGTACCTGCCCTTTTGAAGAGAGATTCCCATAGACCGTACTGCTCTCTCCTATGCTGATCTGACCTTCCGAAAGAATGCTTCCCTTCAGGGTCAGATTTTTTCCTGTCTCAACTGCCTGAGCCCGGATATTTCCTATTAAAAAGCAGTTACTCCCGATAACAGCTTCTCCGGCAACTTCTATTGCTTCAGGGGAAATCTTTGCGCTGAAGGGTATTATTAGCACCTTCTCACCGGGCCCTTTTCCCTCCAGATCCTTACTGTCCTCGGGATCTTCAAAAAGCTCTTCTAAGGCTTTCTCTATTTCGTCGCCTTTTCCAAGACGCATCATTTCCCTTATATAAAGGAGTATAAATATAATTACAGGGACTGGATTTCTGACCACGATCCATCCTTTGGCCTCGAATCCTCCTTTAATTTTAACTTCTTTTCCTACATCCAGGTCTCCTGCTACAATTAACTTCCCATCGATTGTTACGAATTCCCCCAGGTAGGCATTCTTGCTGACTTCCACCCTGCTCCCCAATTTTGACCACATGTCAATCCTGATATCGGAACTCGCCACTATGTCTCCAGAAACGGTCACTCCTTCTCCTATGATGACCGTGTCCCCATTTATACCGTACTGGATGCTGGAGTGATTGCCGACAATGACGTCTCCCTCGACTTTAATACTGTTTGCTTCTATTCTGGTATTATCTGGAACCAGGAGGTTTTTTAGAATCTGTTCTGGCTCTGTAATATTTTCACTCTCCGGGGAAACTCTTATCTGACCTTCTTATATGCAGATGTCAGATTATGGTATTTGAGATTTCTTTTTAAAACACCATTCTTTATGTTTTGAATGATATTCATCAAAAAATAAAACGTCTATGATATATTCTTATTCATTTTTTCTGTTCATCTAAGGACGCTAACAATACGAATAGCGTTTTACAAATCATACTATATGTAAATTGTGTAAAAAATAGAAAAACTCTATTCTAAGATAAAGATTAAGACTTATTTCCTTTTCTCCACGTGCTCTTTGCATTCTCAAAATCGGTTTCTAGATTTCAAGGCTTTGTTTTTCTTTTTTCGAGGCAATTCCTACTCTTACATCTACCGCTGCCCCACTGTCAAGAGCAAGGATCTCGGCAGGAGAAAGGAGCAGTTGCCCTGTTGCAAGAAGCCTGTCACCCTCATCTGTCACAAGCACTTCTTCTCCTGCCCGAAGTTCAGGATCAATTTCAACCACATGTTTTATAAAAGCAGTTTTGCCTTTTTTCACAAAAGGAACAGCTTCTTCTGAAATAACAACCCTTAGCCTTTTTCCGGGCAAAAGGCTATGTACAACGGAAGCTCCTTCAATACTGAGGGTAAAGAAACCATCCTTTGCTCTCGCCGTGGCTATGCGCTTTCCTGAGTAGAGAACCTGGCGTACTCTTTTAGTCCGGGATAACTGGAATGTTGCCCCATCAGGAAAAAGCTCTTTCCCAATGCCCTTTCCGAACTGGAAGTCCGCAATCATCCGAACCATATTAAGTCTCTTTTTATCGCAATCCACGAGGTAGGTAATATGTACGGACCTTAAAAACCGTTCCGGTCATTCTATCTTTTGAGATCAGGATTCAGGAAATTTCGACAACCGTTATTATCTGATGAAATAATAAAATACAGATCTTAAACAGTAGAACAAAAATCAATAGCATTAAGCATTTAAAGTGATTGAAGTGTTCTTCAGTAAGCGGCAGGAAGACAAGATCTGGATTAAAGTACTTGAGCATGAGAGATCAATTTTAGGAGCTTTCTAATAGACACTTCTGACTATTTTAATTTTTCAAATGTAATTGACTTTCAGATTCATATAACATAATATTTATTTTATACATGAAATATTAAATTTTGAACTTTTAACCTCCCAATTCTTGAATAAAATTTCTCGTTAACATGATTGTTTTTCGTTTTATTTGCTATATTATTTTGTAACTATTCAGCCTACCCAAAATCAGTTGATTGATATTGATTTTGACATCACAGATAAGTGTGATTAATAACCAATGGTAGAATAAAAAACGC
>JADGNM010000070.1 GCA_017883485.1 Methanosarcina sp. | reverse complement strand
AGAAATTTGAGATGCCATCTCTGGCTCAATTAATCAGGGAAAGAAGTTCATCGAATTGAAAGTAAAAGGTTTTCACTCAATTTGAAGAGGATACGTATTTTCGGTTTCATAACAACAGCTCTGGCAATCGCAACTCTCTGCTGTTCACCCCCGCTAAGTTCTACTGGCTTGTGATCCATTCGGTGAGCCAGCCCAACTCGTTCCAGAGCACTTAACACTACACTTTTATCTTTGTCGCCTGCAAAAACCAGTGGCAGTTCAACGTTCTCATAGGCTGTGAGAGATGGGATTAGGTGAAATTGCTGGAAAACAAACCCAACTGTCCTGCGTCTGAACTCGACAAGTTCTTTCTGGGATTTTTTTGTGATGTCAATACCTTTGATAAGGATACTTCCGTCAGTCGGTCTATCCAGCATTCCGATAATATTCATGAGAGTGGTTTTTCCAGAACCTGATTGGCCCATAACTGATACGAATTCTCCGTCCTTTACCTCTAAGTTTATGCCGTGAAGGACTTCCACTTCATTGGAGCCAAGCCTGTATTTTTTTGTCACATCTTTGACCTGGATCAGATTGAGATTATCAGACACTTCTCAACACCTCTGCAGGGTCTATTCCAAGAGCTCTTCTTGCAGGAATAACAGAAGCCACCATTCCCGTAACTATGCAGATGCCAGCAACCAGCGGCAACATTCCCCACATTGGCGAAGGTGTCACTGAGACCAGATAAGGGGCGGCAATTAATGAGGCTACTGTCCCAATAGCAAAGCCAATAACACCACCAACTACTCCGATAATCGCCCCTTCAAAGAACAACATGAACACTATCTGACTATTACTTGCACCGACTGCCCGCATGATCCCTATCTCCTTTAGCTTTTCATTTACAGATGCAAGCATTGTGGAAGCAATAGTTAATGTGCTTACCAGAAGGGTAATTATTGATACTGCCATAGCGGAAGACTGTGTATGTTCGATAACTGCCATTTCATTTTTTACAATCTGGCTCATTGGTCTGGCTTCTAACCCAGGAAGCACTTCTTCTATCTGCCTACTCATCTCTTCAACAGGACAATTGTTACACAATGCCCTTACTTCCAAACTGCTGACTTTCCCTTCTTTAGAAAGCAAATACTGGGATGCAGCGAGGGGAAGAATAACATATCCATCTTCATTGCCACCTGTGCGCTCAATTACACCTGCAACCCGAGCATTAATAGAAACATTACCCTGGCTGAGAGTAATTGGTGATCCTTCTTTCAGTCCCAGAGGACCGGCTATATCCGAGCACCATTACTTCGGTTTTTTCAGGGGCAGGGGTTCCTGCAGCTATCCAGTGGCCCTGGATATTCCACCAGGACTTGAGCTTTTTTTCTTTTTCAGGATCTACACCCATTACAACCACAGAGGAATTACCAAGTTCTGCGATTCCATACAATCTCGGTGCCACAACTGCAAGGTTGGCGTTATTTTTAATAGTATAAATTTTGGGTATTTCCGATTCCTCAATGTAATTCTCTCCCGTCGACAAAGAGCCAATAGATGTTGAGCCAGCCAAAAGCGGTATGGTTTTTACTTCAGGTCTGACAATGATGTTTGCACCAAACTTATTCGATTCTTCATAAAGACCTTGAGTTGCCGCGGAAAATGTTGTGATCACAGCTACGATAGCTGCAGCAGCTACTACCACACTCAATACTGCTAATCCAAGTTTTGTTTTCCGGCGGGATATGTCTTTTAGAACTAATGTATGTAAACGCATTTACAATCCTCAATACCTCTAATGGTTAACCTTTCGATAATCGCAATGAACACAATTTGTTTTACACTTAATGTAAAGATCTAACTTTACAATTAGTGTAAAGCTATTTTAACTTTACGCTAGCTGTAAACATGTATGGGGTCTGAAAAAACTGGATTGAAAACCGGTGATCATAAGGCTTATATTTGTTTACAGCAGTTGTAAACGTATGGTAAAGTTAGATCGAATAAACCTCTCAAACGAAGGCCTGACCAAGTTTTTCAGCCCCATTGAAGCTCAAATAATGGAGGTTTTGTGGACAAATGAAAAATCATCTACTCCGGAAATTACCGTAAAGACAGGTATTCCTTTGTCCAGTGTAGCCGGAACATTGGACAGGCTTGTAAAAGCCGGTTTTGCGAAAAGAGAGGTAGATAAAACCGGTCAGAAAGTCAGATATCTATACTCTGCAACGGAGTCTATGGACAAAACAGCAAACGCCATCACTAAAAAAGTGCTGGATAGTCTTGTGGACACCTTCGGCAAAGTGGCTATTGAAAACTTTCATACTTACAATAACAAGAAGTGAACTCCGATTGAAAAAGTGAACTCCGATTGAAAAA
The DNA here is from genome assembly GCA_017883485.1 of Methanosarcina sp. GTDB lineage: Archaea > Halobacteriota > Methanosarcinia > Methanosarcinales > Methanosarcinaceae > Methanosarcina. Next base: position 7,328 of record JADGNM010000070.1, on the reverse strand, counting down.
GTGAACTCCGTTTGGATGGTGAGCATGTTCTCTATAACAGAAGAAATTCAATGTTATATTACATGTATTACCGGTTCCCGCCTCTTACCATTAATAGGGGCACATGTCTTCCTGGCTTTACTATTTTTCACGTTTTATCTTAAAGCCAGAAAATCCCTTCTCCGGATTTTTTCGTTCATTGCCGCGCAATTATTCATGCTTTTTGTAATCTGTACAACTTTTTTCGCTATGCGATGCAGTCAAATGCTAACAATCGAGATATATATCGCCTATGTCATTCTTTCAACTTTAGTCGTTATACTCCTGCCAAAGGTATACTACCGGATCCTTATCAAAAGGTATAAGGCCAAGCCACTTACAGACATAATTGATTGGCCCCAGACATTTGTGAACACCCTGACCGAAGAGGCGAAGGTGTATTACTATGATTCTGCGATTCCCAGGGCTTTTATCTCGGGAAAAATCATATTTTTATCAATGGGAATGCTTGAATTGATGGATGATCTGGAATTAAAAGCTGTACTTGCCCACGAAGTGTGGCATCTTCGTCATAATAATGAAATGCCATTATTAAGACAGCTGTCGTTTATGACTTTCACACAAAATCGCTCAAAAGATGAATTTGAAATCCTTGCTGATATTTTCGCAGGAGAAATTGTTAGCGGGGATGCCGTAGAATCTGCAAGGGTAAAATTAAACTAAGAGCCTCCCAAAACCAATATAATGCCGAAATGGGGGGTTGTAGTGTTGGTAGCAATAATGGATAGATATGTTTTGGGATAGGCTCATTGTTAGGCTTTTCAAACTGGATGGTGCTAAAACCCCTATACACCTCAAGTGGAACTATTATCGTAATAGTTAACCTTTTCAAACTGGGGATATGGGTTTAACGGTGAAGGAGCGGTTTCATTTACCCAGAGATCACTGAACTCAGTTGTATAGAGATCAGATGGTTTATACTTCCCGGCGGGAATGCTTCCGTCAGCAACCATCGCGTCGATCCATTTCTGGATATCACTGTCTTCGATTGCACCAGAGTAACTGTAATAGTGGGAGTTCGCCGTAGTTAGCCCGATGTCCTTTGCTGTCAATTCACCTGATTCGTTTGGATGATCATTTGACCACTTCTCCGCATCTTTAAATGCTTTCGCAAATGTACGTACGTCATCCGGGTGGTTCTTGATAAAATCTTCAGTGAAATAGAGCAATGTCAGTCCTGCTGCTGAACCCAGTTTGTCCGATGGCAGCGTAAAATAACTTGTTTCTATTACTCTTACTCCCCCATGTGCTTCTGCAGCAGTATAAAAGGGAGGATGCAACACTGCAACATCGATTAAGCCCTGTCTCAATGCCTGTTCTTGCTGTGGGTCCGGTATGACTGTGTATTCGGAATCATCCTTGGTCAGGTTGTGCTGCCTGAACCATGCATTATTCTCAAGATCCGCGCAGATACCAAGTCCACCAACCGCGACCTTCGGTTTATGCCCGTTAGCCACGAGGTCTTTGATGGTGTTGTACGAACTCGAATTGAGCACAAGCCAGTGCATGTGATATTTCATGACGTTTCCCTCGGGGGGTTCATAGCCACTTGCAATTACCCCTTTCACTTTTGCACCACTCTCTAGGAGATTAATGATCGTGTTCGGATGTGCATCAGCAACATTAGTCTGCCCTGACATAAGAGCTGTTGGCTGCAGTGTCCAGTCCAGGTGTCCTTGATCCTGGAAATCGATCCCATAAGCAGTGTAATAACCCTTCTGCACACCGACAAACCACGGGGTTCCTGCACAGTCTTTGTTAACATTTACCTTGATGACAATAGGTTCTTTTGTCCCTGTTGTAGGGTTCTGCGTTCCTGTAGGGCTCTGAGTCTCCGTTTTCACTGTCGTGCCAGTACCCTGCGATTGCGAGCTGACATCATTAGTAGTTTTTCCAGTCTGTGAACAACCCGCCGCAAAGACGAATAGTACAATGCTTATGGCTATTATTGTGATACCTGTAACTTTTCCGATTCTTTTAATTCTCAAAAAGACGCCTCCAATTTTTTCATTGTCTTGTTTAAATTTTTTCTAATGTTGCGTATCATGTTATTTATTCTGTATTTCGTCGTCCCATTCTGAAATTACTATTAGGTCTAGAGAAAGTCCAATTAGTGAGAATAATAAGGAATTCCAGCAATATGACTCCGAATTTTTTATCGAATTTTCCAATAATCGACGAAAGTGTAAAGTAGTCTTATTCAGTATCAGTATTTCGAACAGTATAGCTATGAAGGATCCAGAAATTGACGGACTCGGAGTAATATTGAATTTGAGAGTTTACCAACTCCTGAAAAGAGCTAAGAAGCTCTGAAGCCGGCAAATATACTGATACACTGTCCAGTACGATAATCAGTTTACCTGTCAGGGGAAAGCAGCAATTTTTGGGTTATTATTAAGGAAATGTTAGATAACTGATAAAATACGCCAGAATCTGAAGTGGATTCCAGATAAAGCAGGAGGAAATAGTGTTTTCCCAGTTAACTGAATAAAAGGGATTAAAACCGTGGCCGGTATAATCCGAAATCTGTACCCTGCTTTTTCGGGAGAATTTTAGGGAAATCTGATGGATATCAGCAGTCGTGCTCATGTCTGGTCTTCAGCAGTGTACTGAGTACGTAGAAATCTAACCGCACCTGTAACGTAGAAACTTAATACAGGGCATTCAAAGTGGTCCTACGTACTTAGACAGCAGATCTTCAAGAAGCCCTGTTCCTCCTCGGTATCCGGCATAGGTCTTCTCCACAATTACACGGTCATATGTGGGAAACGCGATACTCAGATGGGAAACGGCAAATTCTTTTGCTGCTGGCCATTTTTCAAGTGAGGTCGCGAGCATCACCTGGAAACTACGATTTCTTAAATTTTCCCTGATCCTGAATGTGTCCTTCTCGAAGATTATCTCGGGTTTCAGCACGGATTCAATCCCGTCTGTCAATTCCCGAATAATAAGATCACGGCTTTCCTCAGGAGGTTCATCTGTGATCTGAATAATCTCGGGAAGATATCCTGCCTCGTTTGCGAGGAATTTTGTAATACCGATGATAGTATTTGTATCTCCAATAAAAGCGGCATAAGGGCGAGGCATGCCGATAATAATTGCGTCTGTCAGATACTCGACCCATCGGTATGCACGTCTTTCCTCTTCGGCAATCAGAGCTTCCACTTCTATCGCGGGTATTTCTAGTTTTTTTGCGACAGCCCTGAGAAATTCTGAGGTCTGTTTTGGTCCTATCGGTACGGAGGGGAATGAGATATAATCCTGATCAAAGGTTTCTTTGAGCTTCTTTGCAGTCTTATGTCCGTTCCAGGTAGAAAGCACAATATTTAACTCGGCCTCCGGGATCTCCTTAAGTTTTTTCACCCCATCAAACTGCGTGAAAAGGATATTTGCCTTGATCCCGAGTTTTGCTAGAAGTTCCTTTACCGTGTTCAAATCACCCTTCCAGAATAAATGCTGGAATGGTACAACACCAAGGATATTGACAACCTTTTTCTCCTGCTTTCGGGGTTCAAGCAACTGGTCGATGACCGCTCCAAAGAAGTCTTCATACCCGTCAAAGGTATTTCCCTTGAAGCCTGCGCTATTAACAAATATGATATCTCCCTTTCCCTTGAATTCCTTGACAACTGCTTCGATATCATCTCCGATTAGTGCAGGTACGCACCCTGAAATAACAACATAAAGATCACCTTCCATCATCTGGAGGGTTGAATCGATCAGCTTTCTAAGCTTATCCTCACCGCCGAATATCACATGTTTCTCAATCAGACAGGAACAGGGTGTACTTGTCCCTCCCTGGCCGCCTGCCGCATTTTCGCCTGCTGCGTAATATACTCCAAGCAGCTGGGCTATTCCGCATCCTGCTCCCGAATGAAGAATAGGTACTGCATCATACACTGCAGTCGTCGTGATATATGCCCCGCCAAGCGAGCAGGTCCAGCGCGGGGCTTCCACTACTTCCAGATAGGAAGGTGCATCTTCTACTATGGTTTTTGCTTCAGTCACGTGCTCACCGCTTCGTCATTATCAATGAAAAAGATTGGGTTTTCCTGTTCATAGTACCAGGACCTGTACCCGTCCTTTGTTTTTGCTTTCATGGTCCTCTGGAGAGATGTGCTCTTGAATCCCTGGAGCAGGAAATTCCCATATGCAACCGCCCCTGCATAGGCGCTCTGCTGGGCCCACAGGTTTGGGTCCCCCCGAAGTGCGTGTACGCGGGTAACGCCTTTTAGACGCTTGTACGAGCTTCCCTGGAACGGGCAGGTAAGGGTCATATCCGGGTCAAGCCTTCGGTTGATATGCGCCTGTTCTGCAGCCTGGAAAGTATTGACAAGTATATTGAAATCGCCTACGGTCTCAAGAACCTTCTCAAGCTCTTCGAGGATGAGGTTGTCATAGTCCTGGCACATGGCAGCAGAAGATTTAACACCAAGTTCATCGAAGTAGGGCACCTGTGCAAGGAGCCTGCCCTGACCAAGGGCTCCAAGGATTTCGACCTTTTCGCCATTTGGTTTGAGCTTTGAGAACTCCTCCTTGATGGCCTTTAATTTTGGGTCCCATTTCTTGTGCTCTTCTGCAATAACGATCTCTGCCTCTTTTTCTTTCCCGGTATGCTTAGCAATCTCCCTGAGCCACCCATCCGTATTCGCAAATCCCATTGGCGAAGGATACATAAAGTACGGGACCCCATATTCCTGCTCAAGTCCACGAGAGAGATAATCGGTGTAGGTCGGGCACAGCGGCGCAGTTACTGCGGCTTCGGAGAGCTGTTCAAACTGCTCTACGGAAGCAAATTCCGGCACATAATTTACACGAAGCCCCATCCTTCCGAGGAGTCGTTTAATCTCCAGCCGATCCTGCCAGGTGTATGAGAGCATGCTGGCTACGTTGACCAGATCCTTCTGCTTTTTCTTTGGCTCTTTAACCAGGTATTTCAGTATTGCATGCCAGAAAGCATCATACCCGGTCTGGACAAGGCGCGAACGTATCCCTTCACAGTGGATCGGAACGATTGTTGCCCTGGTATCGGGCTGGACCTCGTTGACCGCTCCCTCAATATCCTCTCCTATAATACCTGATGCGCAGGACGTAAGGATAAAGATTGCCTTTGGGCTGTATCGCCTCTCTGCCTCCTTTATGGCAGCTTTAAGTTTGTCTGTCGAACCATAGACCATGTCCTTCTCGTTCATGCTCGTAGTCATCCAGTGGAGATCATAGTTATCAGGTGCCCCCAAAGATGCTGGAATATGCTGAAACATCTCACGGTATCCGAGAGACGGGCAGGAGCAGCCCACAGGTGCGTGATAAATAATGGAAGCGTCGCGGATCGTGTTTACCCGGACAGTCAGGTAGAAATTCAGCGTGCATCCGGATGTCTGCTGGAATTTCCGGTCACACTGTTTTAATTTTCCGGCACGTGCGTCCTTAACAAGGTCGCTGGCTTTCCCATAGTATAAGTTAATACCATTTGCCCTTTCTTCACGGTTCGGGCAGGTGTTTTCCGACAGGTCGATCTTTTCATTTACAAGATGAACTTCGCTTTCTTGCATGTTTATGCTCCTCTGGCTTTTGCTGTTTCTTTTGTCGTAGTGGCCTTCAGAGCAATAGCTTTCCGGACATCCGGTTTGGTATAGATCGGTTCGGCACCCGGGACGACGCATTCAAGCTCACATTTAACATGTTGCGGTGTGTCTCGTTGTTCGAGAAGTCTGTCTGACCAGCTTTCTGCCCATTCTTTCAGCTGGTCTACATCCAGGGGCGAGGGCACATACCTGCTCCGGTTGGAGAGAACCTTCTTTGCAAGGTCCCGATAGGCATCTGCCTGCTCTGATTCAGGCGTTCCTTCGATTACTGTTTTCCCCTCTAGCTCACATTTAGTCACGGTTAGCGATCGTGGAATGAATTCTGCGATTGTAGTCTTTGTCCGGCTGGCGAAGTCTTCAACGATTTCCTCCTGAACTGGAAGATTGGTTGAGTTCGCAATAATTCCGGAAAATAATGCTCCGCCATTGTTTGCAAACTTTTTGATACCTTTAAACAGATTATTTGCGGCATAAATCGCCATGAAATCTGACGAACTTACCGTGTACACCTGTTCAGCCACACCTTCCCTAATAGGAGTCCCAAAGCCGCCGCAGACTACGTCCCCAAGGACATCTTAGATAACGACATCCGGCTTGTAAACCTCAAAGACTTTTCTCTGCTTGAGCAGCTCAATCGCAGTGATAATCCCCCTGCCAGCACAACCGACACCAGGTTCCGGACCTCCTGCCTCTACACACAGTACTCCATTGAAGCCTTCGTGTATAATGTCCTCTGTCTCTACTCGCTTGCCACTCCGTAGAGAGTCAAGCACGGTCGGGATGAACCTGCCACCTCTCAGCGTGTTCGTCGAATCGCTTTTCGGATCACAGCCGATCTGCATTACTTTCAGACCAAGCTCCGAGAGCGCAGCACTGATATTGGAAGAAATGGTGGACTTCCCGATTCCGCCTTTCCCATATATTGCAATGTTTCTTTGCTCTGTCATATTTGATCTGCAATCATTCTGCTATTAGGGGACATATACATAGGTTAATCAGCAATAGTTGACTGATTCATTCATTTTGGGTAACAAATGCGGCAGATATTATGCTTAATCTACGTCTTTTAGGACTTCGGTTCTGATTAGATAATGGGAATTCATGGTTAAAAATCGAGAAAGAGCATGGAGAGGTTCTCCATAATGAGCTGCGGAAATTATCCGAAATCCTGTGAATTGAAGGATGACCAATTTGAATAATAGAGGAAATTATTGCCGTAAAATTAAGAAAAACATAATTTCAATGTCAATTATTGCTGAAGTATAAGCTTATAAAATGTATTTGTTTATTTTTTCATATGGTGCTGAAATGACAAATGCACGAAACATCGCTATTTATGGAAATAACAATATTTATTCGAATAATTTTATTCTAAATACTTTCTTTCGGAACTTTTTATTAATTCTCTCATTCAATTTTGGATGGAGTATAAGCTATCACAAATCACTGTAATTTAAAGATTTACAATTTTTATGTTGAACTGTAAACGAACCTCAGTTACTGAATGTTATCCTCGAATTTAGAAAAGTATGGAAATTTTACTGGTCATATAGGGAGACGCAATGTTTTTATAATTTAAGCGACACGGATAATTCACAATTGTGAAGTTTGGTCGTCCAGCGTTATATGATTGGTGTTTTGAAGCACTTAAATGTTAGAAGATTTCTTAGTGTCCACTTTGAATCTGTAATCCCTGCTTCTCTT
>JADGNM010000440.1 GCA_017883485.1 Methanosarcina sp. | reverse complement strand
AGCATTCATCATTCAACTATCGAAGTCCGGTGGAAATATGGAATTCCTCGGGAGTTTCATTGAGTGTTACTGCAGGAGGTCTGTGGACATGAACATTAAGAATAGATATTTAAAGTATAAAAACTCAGGCTTGAAGAAAGTAAGACTTAGATACAGAAAACGGAAATCGAGGGAAAAATGGATAAATATTATTTACCCTGAAAAAGAAGTGAAATAAATGAGAATAATGTTTTTGATCTGCGGAGAAGGGCTTGGCCACACGAGCCGATGCCTTGCGCTGGGAAAAGAGTTTCTGGCTGCTGGGCACGAAGTGCGCTTTGGGGCTTACGGTTACTCAAAGGTGATGATTGAAAATGCAGGGTATAAGGCTAGCGAAATCCCCTCGGAAGTAAAGCTTGTTGGAGAATCTGGAGCCCTGGATCTTAAAGGATCTGTTGAGGCTACGTTAAAAAATACAAAGCTTCTTGGAGGCCCGAGGCTTCTGAGGCTTATTAAGAATACAAATCCTACTGTCATAATCTCGGACAGTTACTATCTGGGAGCCCTTGTTGCCATTACGCGTAAAATTCCTGTATACATTATTATAAATCAGTCAAATATGGAAGAATTTTTTAAAAACAGAGGGGTACCTCTCAGAATTCTTGGGAGTATGACAAAAAAGTTCTATAACCAGATTTTTGAAAAAGTAGATAAAATCATTATTCCTGACTACCCCCTTCCCTATACTGTTTGCAAGAAGAACCTGAGTTTGGCCATGAAACTCGATGAAAAGCTGTTTTACAGTGGTCCCCTTTTAAAAGAAAAATATGAAGAAGTGGAAGAGATTCCTCTCAAGAAACCACATATTGTTTCCCTTATTGGGGGTTTCGGATACCGGGAGCCTATTTTCAGAAAGGTGCTCGAAACTGCAAAGCTCGATCCGTCAATTCATTATACTCTCATTTCAGGTCCTACCCTTGATCCTTCAAGAATAACGGATTTGCCGGAAAATGTAGAGCTCCTTAAGTTTATAAAAGATACATACCCTTATCTCAAAAGTTCTGATGCCGTGATAGCGCCTGGGGGACACAGTACCATGATGGAAGCCCTGAGCTTCGGGACCCCTGTTCTTTCCTTCCCTGATAAAGGGCACAGCGAGCAAGAGAACAATGCTGTAGTGATCGACGAGGAAGGCTACGGAAGGATGCTCAGTTATTCTACCCCTCCTGAGGTCATTCTGGAATGCATCCGTGAGGTTCTGGAAGAAGAAAGATATAGAAACAAAATGGAGAGGCTGTGTAGGCTTACCGGGGAGCTGAACGGGCCTAAAGCTATAAGAGAGATGCTTGAAAAAGAGCTTGGTGAAAGAGCTTCCTGAGAAAAACGTGAGAGTTCACTGACACATTAGGTTCTTCAAGTAGCAGAGAAGGGCAGCATGGTCTTTGAGCACCAGATCTGCATGCTGGACCATCTCAGGCTCAAGCATGCTTGCAACCGCAACACAATAAAGTCCGGCTCTCCTGGCGGCAGTGGTACCCAGGGGAGAGTTCTCGACTACAATGCATTCGTTCTTAGTCAGGTCAAGTTTCTCAAGTGCCTTAAGGAATGGGTCAGGATCAGGTTTTCCTCGTTCCAGGTCGCTTCCGTTAATAACAACATCAAAGCAGCCTGGAAAAAATTTGTTCACAATTTTTTCGACCGTATCGCGGTTAGAGCCGGAAACCATTGCAAGCTTGAAGTGCTGTTTCAATTCCTTGAGGCAGTCACGAATGCCCTCAAAGGGCTCTATCCGATCAAATTCAAGAGCTTCGCGCTTCTTTTCGGGCAATTGCTCTAAATGCCAGGGCTCAGGTTCTCTGCCAGCTTTTTCAAAAATCGCTTTGATTAACCTGCTGTCGTTTGAGCCTTCAAGCTCGTAAATGTCTCTTCTGGTAATAGTAATCTCCACTTCATTAAAAGTTTTAACCCAGGCATCGGCCTGAAAACGCATGGAATCCACAAGAACCCCATCCACATCGAAAATGATTGCTTTCAACATATTCTATAGATTGTTATTATCTATGATAAATATTATGAAAAAACTACCAAGGGGACATTTTAAGCGGAAGTCATTGAGTTATAAACATGGTAAAACCATATATCCTCAAAATATATAATTAAGGCAATTAATAGAACCGCACTATATAAGTGAATTATAAATTATGGTACATCTGTTGATGCTTATGCTTGGAATTGTATACATTACCGCCGGAAATATAGAGAATGCGTCCCTGATTGCAAAAGAACTGGTTTCAAATAGACTCGCAGCCTGCGTGAATACGTTTCCAGTATCTTCGGTCTACAGGTGGAACGAGAAGATCGAGGAAGATAATGAGATCGCGATGTTTGTGAAGACTGATTCTTCGCGCCTTCAGGAGATCATAAAGCTGGTGAAATCGCTACATACCTACGAAATGCCTGCAATAGAATTCTGGGGAATTGAAGGGGAGCAGGAGTATCTCGATTGGATTCGTGTAAGCAGCTCCCAAAAAGAGGCCTGAAATTCCCTTAAACTGCACATTTCGAACCCCTGCAAATATAGGACAATAATATTTGACTATTGGACATTTTATTAACCTTATATCAACAAAATGACCTTTTAGTATAGCATAGTGGTACAAGAGTGCCAGGGTT
>JADGNM010000439.1 GCA_017883485.1 Methanosarcina sp. | reverse complement strand
GCTAGAGGGTTTAAAAACACTAGATATTTTATTAATATGATCTATCTAAAAATAGGGAAGTTAGATTTCAAACTACCCACATGAAGTGCCGAAGAGCCACGATTTTTCCTAACTTATCAGTCTCCTTCTGATCGGTGGTGCGTTCAGAGAGGTAATTTTGAGGTTAAAACAGATTTTTCAAGTTCGATCAATGCTTTATGGATCAACGTTTTATGGATCAACGTTTTATGTCATATTATTGAAGAACCATTTCTAGTAGAATCGATACACGTATTCGCAACCGCTGCAGGAGACATAAGGATATAGCAGGAGACATAGGAGACATAAAATGTATTATGACATAATAGAATCCCCAGTCTACCCAATACTTCTGGCAGGGGATGAAGAGGGACTGAAGCATGTCATTTTCCTGAAGGGAGAGAAACAGGTAGAAATCCCCGAGAATTGGGTAAAAAACAAAGAGTTTTTCAGGGAAGCTGAAAGGCAGCTTGAAGCTTACTTTTCCGGAAAGCTAAAATCCTTCGATCTCAAGCTGGCTTCCGAGGGAACGGACTTTCAGAAAGCAGTATGGAAGGCCCTATGCGAAATACCTTATGGGGAAACGCGAACTTACAAAGAGATAGCCACATCTATAAGAAAGCCTAAGGCTTGCCGAGCTGTGGGTCTTGCAAATAACCGGAACCCAATTGCTATTATAGTTCCCTGCCACAGGGTCATAGGGTCGAATGGGAAGCTTGTCGGTTATGCTTCGGGCCTGGACGTAAAAGAATTTTTATTGAAGCTTGAGAAAGCTAATCAGTGAGCAAAGTAATGCAGAATGCCTTTCCTATAGAATATTTAAAGCTATTTAACATACGCTTCCTACGGTAATAGATTTTCAGGATTAACCGATATGGAACTCAAAAATAAGATTGAGAGCATTGTAAAAGCATCTGCCGCAAACTCGTGTATGGAGACAAAATACCGTGAACCTCTTATCGGTTTTGCCTCAGCCTACGATCCAATTTTCAATGAAATGAAAGAGATCATCGGTCCTTATAACCTGCATCCGAAAGAGATTTTTTCCGAAGTAAAAACTGTTGTTTCTTCGTCTTGCCCTTCGAGGAAAAACTTGTAAAACTGAACTCGAAGTCTCAGGAACCGGTGAAGGAATGGATTAAAGCTAAAGGCGAAACAGACGGTTTGATTACGGAAATCGTTGACGAACTCAAAGCTGAACTGGCAAAAAATGATATTGGGGCAGCTGTACCTGAAATTATTTTTGACTATGGCAATAAGGGCTTTGACGTTGCCTGGTCTCACAAAAGTGCCGCTTATGTGCCGGGCTGGGTACTTTCGTAGTTCACCAGATGTTGATCACGAAGACCGGATGTGCAGGCCGTTTTGGGACTCTTCTGGTTTCTGTCGAAATCCCCCCGACTCCACACCTGAAAGAAGAGTTCTGCCGCTACAAAAAAGAAGAGAAGTGCCTTGTCTGTATAAGCAGGTGCCCTGCTGCCGCTCTTAGCGCAGAAGGGCTTGATAAGGAAAAATGTTTCAGGCTGCTTCAGGAAAATTCAAGAGTGTTTCCCGGACCTAATCAAACTGCCTGTGGGAAATGTGCGACCGGACCCTGTGCTCTGAAGTCTTGCTGAATTAAAGAATTCCATGAAACTGACTTATAGACGGGAAGAAGATTTAAAACTGAGGAATATGTCTCTAGTTTCCCTGACAACAGATTTCGGAGATCTTTATCCTGCAGCCATGAAAGCCGTAATCCTGGGAATTAACCCGGAAGTACAGATTGTTGATGTAACTCACTCTATCAGACAGGCCGAGATCAGGGAAGGGGCTTTTGCTCTCTATTCTCTTGTCCCCTATTTCCCCCCAAAGACCGTACACGTTGGCATTGTCGATCCCGGGGTAGGAACTTCCCGCCGCGCGCTTGCCATAAAGGCCGGAAAAACGGGGCAGGAACAATATTTTGTGGGGCCTGACAACGGGCTCCTTATCCCTGCTGCACGCCGCCTGGGAGAAATGGAAATTTATAAGATCACAAACCGGGATTTCATGCTTAAATCAGGAATTTCTGCAACCTTTCACGGCAGAGATATCTTTGCACCTGTGGGAGCTCATCTATCCGGAGGCCTTGAGATTGAAAAAGTCGGCCCGAAAATTTCAGATTTCGTTGACCTTGATTTTGGAAATTTCGGAATTGACGGCCCGTTTCTTATAGGAGAGGTTATCTTCGCAGACAGTTTCGGAAATGTTATCACGAATATCCCCGAGGATGTGATTTTGAAATTTTCTGCCTTCGGCTCGCAGGTGGAGGTAAACGGCAGACAGGCGCCATTTGTTCAGACCTACGGTTTTGCAGGACAGGAGGAACCTCTTATCCTCATAGGCAGTCATGGATTTCTTGAAATTGCTGTAAACGGCGGAAACGCTGCTCTTAAGTTTGGACTTAAAAACGGAGATCGTGTGGCGATAAAGATAATTTGAAAAGATGTGAGAAAAAATTTGAAAAATTTGTAAAGCCGTGCAGCTGGCCCAGGTTTTAAGGCAGCCTGGAAATTGCGGGTCGTCCAGCGTTATATGATTGGTGTTTTGAAGCACTTAAATGTTAGAAGATTTCTTAGTGTCCACTTTGAATCTGTAATCCCTGCTTCTCTTGCA
>JADGNM010000069.1 GCA_017883485.1 Methanosarcina sp. | reverse complement strand
TCAGTAAACTTTGATTTTGGTCCCCGTTTCCCCATGTACGAATATATATTAGACATATTATATAACATCAATCGAATACAAATTGACGACCAAGCTTTTTGGAGGAGTTAAAATCAGTTAAACATCAAAATGGAGAGTGCAGCATAAATGACCCTGAGCAAAGCAGCATTACTCTCGCTATTTGCGCTATTTGCGCTATTTATAGGAATGCTGGCGACAAACGTTGGAATTGTAAGTGCGGACGAAGTGAAATCAGATGTGAGAGGGCAGCCTGCTGATTCTGCAATTCCAGAAAACGGCCCTGTTGCAGAAGTAGATTACCTTAGCATCAGCACACAGATCAATGACGGTTATTCGATAACCACAGTAGAAGAAAAACTTGACAACAGGAACAACGCATCAGTTACGGATAAGTTTGAGTTTCTGATACCGAAAAAAGCATTCTTTTCAGGTTTCTCACTCATAATAGACGGAAAGGAATACAAGGCTGACGTCCTGAAGAAAGCAGAAGCACAGCAAAAGTTCGAAAAAGCCACATCCGGTGGTAAGACAGCAGGTCTTTTGGAAACTCGGGATTCGGAACTATTCTCATATTCCCTGAACTTCAAACCCAACCAGAGCATTATAGTTCGGCTTACCTATGAACAGGCTCTGACAAGAACACTTGGCGAATACGAGCACGTTCAGTACCTGCGCAGCAGCCATGAGGTAAAAGATCTCACCGTGTCCGTTGATATCAGATCATCCACGAAAGTACTGAGTGTGGAAACCCCGGGCTTAAAGTCAGCTGTGACTTACCCTAATGCCAACAATGCACGGGTCAAATACACTGCAAATACCCTGCCGGCACAGGACATGAGGGTAATTTTCAAGACTGAAAACACCGCCCTTAATGGGAACATGCTTTTCTATAAAGACAGGGACCAGGGGTACTTCATGCACATCTTCTCCCCTACTGCCGAGGAGATTGGTACACCCCCCTTGAACAAGGACATTATATTTGTCATAGATAAGTCAGGTTCAATGGATGGCTTGAAGCTTGAACAGGTTAAGACAGCCTTTTCGGAGATAATCGAGGATCTGTCCGAAGGAGACAGGTTCAATGTTGTGTTCTTTGATACTGATCTCAAACCCTTTAGTAGCGAAATTTTAATTGCAAACAGTGAGAATAAAGGCAAAGCGATTGCAGCTGTAACTAACGTCACCGATCACGGTGGGACCAATATCAATGCTGCTCTGACTACGGCTCTTGGCATGTTTTATAATGGAAGCGATAACGTGCCTATCATAGTCTTCCTTACGGACGGCATGCCTACCGAAGGAGTGACATCAACGGCAGCTATCAGGGATAATGTGCTGCAAGCCAATAAAGCCAATGCACCGATATTCACAATTGCATTTGGTGAGGAGCACGATTATGATTTCGATTTCTTGCAGGCACTTAGCCTTGAGAACAGAGGCGCTGCCGTGTACTTTGAACCTACTTCGGAAGCTGCAGCAGGCATCAGCGGTTTCTATGAGACCATTTCCACACCGCTGGTATCCGATCTGAAGTTCTCCTATGACGGAAATGTTTCACAGACCGTCCTTGCGGGAAGAGATAACCTCTTTGCTGGCTCGGAACTTATAACAATCGGCAAATATGATCCGAACGCGGCCAGTATCACTGCAAGCGTGGATGGGAATACACGGAACGGCAAACACACTTTTGAACATGAGTTCCCCACACAACCCGTCGACACCAATAATTTCGTTTCAAGGCAATAGGCTTACAATACAATTATGAACAGGCTTGACAGGATTAAAGTTGAAGGAGAAACGCACGAACTCGTCTCCGAAGTTAAAAATCTGTCACTGGAATATGGTTTTGTAACTCCCTACACTTCATTCTTTGTAGAGGTCCCACAGGCCGAGGAACAAAAAGAGGAACAAACTCAAGAGGGACAAGCTCAAGGGGAACAAGCTCAAGGGGAACAAGCTCAAGGGGAACAAGCTCAATCGCAAGCAGAGCAAGCAATGCCAATGCAAGCATCAAATGCACCTGCAGAACAGCCGCCAGTGGCACCAAATGATAAAGCAGCAACTCCCGGATTCGAGTTCTGGCTGGCAGTGCCGGCACTTTGCGGAGCACTGTTAATTCTGAGAAGGGCAAGACATTGAATATGAGAAGACCAAGGGATAAATTATATAAGGATAATGTTGGAGAGTCAACTCAAGCTTTTCAGCAGTTCCTTCTTTAAGCCGATTAAACTTGCCTTTCAAAGATGTTTATTTTCCGTTATCTGCGGCTTTGTTTGTGTATGCCTTTGATAAGTTACTTTCTTAAAAATATGTAAGGTTTTAATCTTTGAAAAAAATCAAAAAACGTTTTTCCGAAAATTTCCAATAAATGAATTTACCTCATTTTAGGGAAATTAATCCACTTCATTTAGGGATGGAAGCTTCGATTTCCCGGATGCGGGATACTTTCTCATTGATTTTTTCAAGCTCCCGCTCAAATTCCTGCAGGAACTTAGCGACAGCCTCCCCCGGTACCGCACCCTGGGCTGAGGGCTTAATAAGGTGAGCCTGTTCAAGGACCCTGAGAGAGTAGCGCACTTTATGGTTCTGCATCCCGGTAACATCTGCAAGTTTCAGAATTCCGATGGGGGCTTCTTCAATCACTTTTTTGAGCACCAGCAGGTGGCGCTCGGTAAGGTCAAGTTCATTTCCGATATGCTCAAGCAGCATCAGACAACCTCGTTTCTAAGTGTTCCGATTCCCTGGATTTCGACTTCCACTGTATCTCCCCGATGCATTTCTCCGACTCCGGGGGGTGTCCCTGTAGCGATAACGTCTCCCACTTCCAGGGTCATGATTTCGGTTATGAATTCAATAAGGTAGGGGACATCAAATATAAGATTTGAAGTACTGGACTCCTGTCTGGTTTTTCCATTTAACCTGCAGGCAATTTTCGCATCCGAAACATCCAGCTCATCCGGAGAAGCAAGATACGGCCCTAAAGCTGCAAATGTATCAAAACTTTTTGCTCTTGTCCACTGGCCATCCTTTTGCTGGAGATCCCGTGCCGTTACGTCATTAAAACAGGTGTAACCTGCAATCACGTCCCCGGCTTTTTCGGCTGAGATGTTCTTGCAGCGCTTACCGACGACGACTGCGAGTTCGGCTTCATAATCAACTCTTGAGCTGGAAGCTGGACGAATTATTTTATCCTCATGCCCTATGACTGCAGACGGAGGTTTTAGAAAGAGAACAGGAGTATCCGGGATTTCCATGGAAAGCTCTCTTGCGTGGTCACGGTAATTCAGGCCAATGCAGACGATTTTAGAAGGAGATGCAGGCGGAAGGATACGGAGTTCCGAAAGCTCAAAGATCCCTGCGTGAATCACTCCCTGAGGGTATACCCGCCCATTATCGATTTCTCCATAAAAGATCTCATCCCCTGATCTGAACTTTCCAATCATGTCTTCGCCTTCTCCTGCTTTTAGAAAGATTTCTGCCTGCCTTTCTGCCCTTTTTTATTTTTAAGGGATATATCGAAACTTAAATTTTAATTCTTCGCCCACTGGCATCCCGGGTATATCTACCAAGTTCGGAATCCAAAAGCTGTATGCCTGAAAACACAGGTCCGTCCTTACAAACCCTGAGCCCTGACCTATCTATACAGCATGCCCCGCAGACTCCCATGCCGCATTTAAAATAACGGTGGAGACTAAATTCCGCTTTCCCAAGAACTTTTCTGTCCTCAAGGAGCCTGAAGACAGAAGCCATCATTAATTCCGGGCCGCAGACCGTAATCCTGTCACAAGCTGAAATATCGAGTCCGCTGAGCACATCAGTTACAAAACCTTTTGTCCCTTTTGAGCCGTCATCCGTAGAAATATAAACCTTCCCAGCCGCTGCAAAACGCTCCTCAAAAATCAACTCTTCTGCGCTCTTTGCTCCGAGAATTGTATGCACCTCAGAGCTTGCTGCATTGGCTGATTCTGCATAAGGGGCAAGAGGAGCCGCTCCGACACCGCCTGCAATAATCAGAATTTTTTCACCCTTTGAAGGAAGAGAAAATCCCCTTCCGAAAGGCCCTCTGAGCCCGAAAGAATCTCCTTCTTTCAAGGCAAAGAGCTTTGAGGTTGCCTCCCCCACTTTCTGGACAGTTATGGAGTTTTTCCTTGAAAGGCCCATGGGCACTTCGTCTACGCCCCTGACCCAGACCATTACAAACTGGCCTGGCTCCGTAGTCTCAAAATTGAGGTCAAAGAAAAAAGTCCTGACGGAAGGAGACTCTTCAGTTATCCGTATAATTGTGGCATTAAGAGGAAATGTAGCATCAAGAGGAAACATCAAACCATCTCATGGGAAAGTCCTATTAATCTTTTTACGTCCGAATAGCTTTTTCTTCGGAGAAAAGCTTCGATCCCTGTACTAATTTCGGAGAAAATATCAAGCCTGTCGTACACTGCAGATCCAACCTGCACAGCTGAAGCTCCTGCCATCATTATTTCTACTGCATCCTTCCAGGAAGTAACCCCCCCTACTCCAATTACAGGAATTTCAAGAGCGGAATAAAGGTCATAAACGCATTTGACAGCTACAGGCTTGACAGCCTTTCCTGAGAGCCCTCCTGAACGGTTTCCGAGGATAGGATATCCTGATTCGATATCTATAGCCATTCCTTTTAAGGTGTTGATCGCAACGACAGCATCCGCACCCCCGGATTCGGCTGCAGTCCCTATGCACGTAATGTCGGAAACATTTGGGGTAAGCTTAACCCAGACAGGCAAGTTAGTCACATCTTTTACTGCCGCCGTAATTGCTTCTACAAGACAGGGGGAAGAGCCAACTGCAGCCCCGTATCCCTCGGCGTGGGGGCAGCTCACGTTAAGCTCAAAAGCGTCAGGCTTGCCAGGAAGCAGACCTTCCGCAACTTCCGAAAATTCGGCCGCAGTTCCACCGAAGATGCTCGCAATTACAGGGACACCTGAATCTTTTTTTGCAATCTCGAGTTCCTGCAGGAAGTCAGGATAGGAAGGATTCGGAAGTCCCATAGCATTCAAAAAGCCGCCGTCAAGTCTGACCATGCTTGGGTTTGGGTGTCCGGTTTTAGGCACAGGACCTATAGACTTGGTCACAACCGCGCCTGCTCCCCCCTCACGCGCAACCCTGCAAAGGGATGCCCCTGTTGTGCCAAGAATGCCGGCTGCAAGAATGATCGGATTTTTCGGTTTAAGTCCGGTAAGAGTATACATTATTATTCCTTTTCTACTCTGAAAGGTTATACATTAGTCATACGGTTATACATCAGTTATACATTAATTCTACGAGTAGTCGAAGTCGCATGAATCTCTGGAAAGCTGCAAGAGTGCTTCTTCAGCCAGTTTTTTGCCCCCCATTTTCACAAGCCTTTGACCGAGTTCCCTGGCTTTTTCAATGCCTCCACGCATAGGGATAAATTCGTCTATCCTGACAGTCTCCAGCCCATCCAGTGAGAGAACTTCGGCCCGGATGTGGATTTCTTTTCCATCGGGCGTAATTTCGGCATATGAGCCTAAAGGAATAGTACAGCCTCCTCCGAGCTCGGAAATTAGAATGCGTTCGATCTCAGTAACAATCCGGCTTTCATTGTGATCGAGTTTGGAAACTGCAGCTTCGGCTTCAGTGCCTGCCTTTGTGATAACTGCAACCGTGCCCTGGTTAGGGGAAGGGCAGAAGAAATCAGGGGAAAGGATTTCTCCCTCAAGCTCCCAGCCCATACGTTCAAGCCCTGCCTTTGCAAGCAGGATACCGTCATATTGCCCTTCCCTGAGCTTCCTGAGCCTTGTATCGATATTTCCTCGTAAGTCCTGGGTAACAAGATCAGGCCTATATCGCCTGACCTGGGCAACCCTTCTCAGGGAACTGGTGCCTATAATGGACAGCTCAGGCAGTTCATCAAGTGTAGAACCGTCATAAGTCAGCAGAATGTCGAACGGGGTATCCCGCTTCAGAACGGCAGCAGTAGAAAGCGAAGAGGGACGGACAGTTGGCATGTCCTTCATGGAATGGACAGCGATATCGATCTCTCCTTCAAGCATAACATCGTCCAGTTCCCTGACAAAAGCCCCGACTCCGCTGGATACGGCATGCAGAGGACGGTCTGTAAACCGGTCTCCGCTGGTCTTTATAATTTTCAGGGTGGTTTCATAGCCCAGCTCTTCCAGAAGGCGTGCAACATTCTCCGCCTGGGCAAGCGCAAGCTGGCTGCCCCTTGTACCTATAATCATGTGAATCCTCGTTTTCAAATACTTGGCCAAAGAATTAATATACTCACAGATATTTTTAAGACTTGAATTTACTCATATTTTTTGTTCTTCAAATGTTTGGATTTACTCAGAGATTCTCAGTATATGCTTCAAGGGTCTTTTCGATATCTTCTTCACTGTGGGCTGCACAGACGAAGTTGGTCTCGAACTGGGAGGGAGGAAGGAAAATTCCACTTGCAAGCATCCTGTGGAAAAAAGCAAGGTAACCCTCTTTATCACACTTCAGGACCTCCTGGTAATTGTGAGGTTCTGCCCCGAAGAAAATCTTGAACATTGAAGCAATTCCGCAGACATTGTAATCAAGCCCTTCGTCTTCGACGATTTCAGAGAGGGAAGCCCTCAGGTAATCGCCTGTAGCATTGAGTTTTTCATGGGTATTTTCCTTCTTTAGATAGTCAAGTATTGCAATGCCCGCAGCTACAGAACACGGGCTTCCGCTGAAAGTCCCTGCCTGGTAGACTGCTCCGGATGGGGAGATCATTTCCATTATCTCCCTGCGGCCGCCAAAAACCCCAATGGGCAAGCCTCCGCCAACTATTTTGCCCAGGGTTGTCATATCCGGCACGACCCCGAAATATTCCTGCGCCCCTCCCATTGCAAGCCTGAACCCGGTGATTACTTCATCGAAAATAAGGAGTACATCGTTTTCCAGGGTAAGCTTCCTGAGTTCCTCCAGGTAACCGGGCATGGGAAGAACAGGACCTATATTTCCAAGCACGGGTTCTATTATCACTGCAGCCAGATCGTCCCTGTTCTTCTCAACAAGTTCGGCCATGATTTCAATATCATTGTAAGGAGCCTGCAGGGTATATTTCGTGAAATCCGCAGGAATGCCAAGGGAGTCAGGCTCTCCAAGGGTTGTAGCCCCTGAACCTGCTTTCACAAGAACCGCATCATGGGCACCGTGGTATCCACCTTCGATTTTGACAAATTTGTTTCTCCCAGTAAAGCCCCGGGCAAGACGCAGGGCACTCATAGTTGCTTCAGTCCCTGTAGAAACAAAGCGGAGCATATCAATGCTCGGATAATATCCTGCAATCTTTTCCGCAAGGGTTACTTCGAGCTCTGTAGGAGTTCCATAGAGCCAGCCTTTATCTAACTGGGCAATAATTGCTTCTTTTATTACAGGATGGTTGTGCCCGAGAATAGCAGGGCCGTAAGCCATGCAGTAATCAATGTACTCGTTACCGTCAATATCCCTTATCTTTGAGCCGTCAGCCGAAGCCGTGTAGAAAGGATAGGGCTTGATTGCACGCACAGGACTGCTTACCCCACCCGGAATAAGAGTCTTTGCTTTCTCATACATTTCTCTGGACTTATCAAGTGTTATCTCAGATACCATGGGAATCTCACCGGATTGGACTGGAAATTTTAATATTTGGATTTTTGAATTGAAATGCATTCGGGACTCTACTGCATTTCGTTGATATTATCAGGACTTACTCGATTGAACTAAGAAATCAGCAGCATTAAACCTTCAGACATCCAAATCTTAACTATAAGTATTAGGCATTGTGCCTAGTTTTGATACTCAAATGCGTAAGTCCTATACCTATATGTATCTTTGTGAAAGGCAGCTTCTGCCTGCATCTTTTCTAATTTTTCAAACTTTCTAAAACTTGCAGTCTTCCTACTTTAAAAACAGGTTTTGACATAAAAATCTATTCTAAAGCAACCCTAACCATTTAAAAAGCATGCTTTTAATTAAACATGCCCACTTACTACACTGGAATACACCAGATCTATTTTCAGTGCTACTGCATCCTGGATTATTTACTTTAACTTGTCTTTCAAAGATGATTGATTTTCCGTTATCCTGCAGCTTTGTTTGTGTATGCCTAAGAAAAGAATAATCCTTCCAATAACGATTACATTAAGATGGGAGGTATTCCTCCATATTCAGAAAATAAAATAATGATGCTTGTTTTGTGTGGCAGCATACCAAAAGTTATGTAAAATATAATCGGACGAAAAAGTAGTCTATTATGATGATAATTTTCTTGTTTCATTGATTATAGGTTTCAAGGTAAAACTCTATATTCGTAGAAAGTAACTTTGTATAAATTGTTGTGCTTTTCCTGAAGATTATCGATACTGTAGTTTTTTGAATCTCAATTTACAAAAACGCAACAATTTCCTTCGAAAAGATTGCAGGCAGAATTCTGTTGAAGAAGTGAGGTACATGAGGTCTACCCTGCCTGCATTTAAAATAGATAATAATGTTTAGCTGGGAATGAATTATTTTGAAAGCTAAACTGCACAGAGATTAAAGACTCAGGCAAATGGATGTTTCGCCGAGTCTTTTTTGGCGAGTGCTTCTTCAACAGTTGGCTTGCTTTCTATTGCACGTGCTATAGCTAGCTTTGTCGCTTCATAGTTGTATTCGTAAACTTTGTCCCTATCTTTTGCATCCCATTCAATAAAGACTGAAACTATAATGAAAATATCATCGGCCTGTTCTTGAGGAAGCACCCCCGAGGCTACAGAATCCATGACCGCTTTTGCGACCGCAGCCTGAGCCGGCCCAAACATCAGGGCAGCTTGCGCCACACCTTTTATCGTAACTTTATTTACGAGAAGGGTCACAGGCTTTGGCTGGACATTGGGTTCAAGAACTGCAAGAAGGGGTGTATGTCCCTGTCTGGGCATTGCAAGGGAATTCATAAATGCTGTTTCAACAGGTCCTCCTCTAGGCCCAATGACGAGATCTATGTGAGCAATTTCCGGACCGGAACCTATGAGAGCTTCTCCTACCACACTTTTCATAATTTTTTTCACCAGATTCAACACCTCTGATTTATTTTTGAATATTTAGCCATATACCTAGAATTTCTTGACAGAAGAAAGATTTATCGATATCTTTTAATCAAAGCATGAAGTTTGAGAAGTGAAAATCACATTAAAAAAAGATTGGAGGAAACCCCGGAAGAGGTTTGTTCCTTCTACTGTATTCCCCAATACAGGCGCTCCGAAGATATAACCTTCAAGTATATTGTTCGGAATAGGACCAATGTCTTCCAGGCAATTTTTTCACATGTCCGACCTTATTCCACTCTTATGACCTAATTGTTCCCGCTATCGTATACATTATCCTGTTCTTATTTTAAATTAATTATAAGAAATATTGTTTCTGAACAAAAATCACTGCTGCATAAAATGTTTTAAAATCGAACAATTATTTAATTTTGATTTCACCTAAAATCACTCTTTATCAATCCAAAGATATTTTTCCGGCCTACTTTCTGCCTAAATCTCCCCCGAATACTTTTGTTAAGAACGAGAAGTAAAGGACCCGTGATTTTTGCAGATTTAGGAGAAAGAACGCTTTGCAGGGCAGTCTTTTAGATTAAAGTGATTCTTTCTTTAGGAGAGCTGTTGAAGCTTTTGGTCGTCCAGCGTTATATGATTGGTGTTTTGAAGCACTTAAATGTTAGAAGATTTCTTAGTGTCCACTTTGAATCTGTAATCCCTGCT
>JADGNM010000438.1 GCA_017883485.1 Methanosarcina sp. | reverse complement strand
CTGATTAAATGTGTGAGTGGGTTGAGTGCAGACAAAGCTCTGAGTACAGGAGGAAAAGAGGTTGCAGGGTAAAGTGCGTTGCTCACGAAAAAGAAGGGCATTGTAAGCAGGTTCAATACTGCATGCATTCCCTCCGGAATTTCCGCGGTTATTGCAACTGCAGCTGAAAGGAAAAGAAATCCAAGAGAAAATGCCCCTATAAAAAGCACAATTCCGAGCAATGAGACAAGAATCTGCGTTAGGGTATAGCCTTTAAAAAACTGGACTCCCAATAGAAGCCCGAAAACCATAATAACAGCTACCTGGATGAAAGCCTTGGTCATGTTTGAAAGTCCTAGTCCTATAATAATGTGGATTCTTGGTATAGGGCTTGAAAAGGTCTCTCGCATAAGCCCCCAATTTCTGTCAAAAAGAAGCACTGTTCCCCCAAAAAGGCTCGTAAAAAGCGTGGTCATGGCAATGACTCCTGGGCCTATGAAAGTCAGGTAGTCAACAGCCCTGATACCTGGAGTCGCTGGCAGGGTTGCTGTCAGTCTATCAAAGTTACTCGACATGGCAATTCCAAAAAAGGCTAGCCAGAGGACTGGCTGAATAATTGAGACGAACAGAAGAGGTCGGGACCGGGAAAACTTCAACATATCCCGCCAGTATATGGTAAGAAATCCCGTGTTCATTTCTTAATGTCCTCCTGACCTCAAGGTTACCACCGAACCCTTTTCTGCCCCATTATCTTCTAGTTCCCTTCCTGTATAATGGACTAAGAGCCTATCCGGCAAGTCAATAATGGCACGTTGTAAAAGTTACAGCAATCTATAAAGATCTGTACTATAGATTATCTGTTCCGGTTGTTCATGTTTCCTATTGTAAAAGTTACGTAGGTCACAACACTTTTCGGATAGGATCTTAATCTTTCAGTAAAACAGTAATCAACAAAATTAAAAATTAATTTCTTGTTTATATCAGAAATCGGTGCAGCATTTAACGATTCTAGCCTTTTTTGAAGACTGAAATAATATATACCCACATTCACTCTATCACTTCCTTAAGTGAAAAAGTGGGCTTTAAACCATTATTAGTAGAAGCCCCGTGCGTGATTTGAACACGCGACCTAGTGATTACAAGTCACTCGCTCTACCGGGCTGAGCCAACGAGGCAAATTGGACTGACTGCGACTTATCTAAATACAATACTCACAGATAAACTTTATGGCATATTCCTCTTTTAGGAGTCTGACGTCATGCTTAAACTGCCGTCCTTCAGTTTGCTTTTGCTCCTTAAACAAATTGAGGCTCATAAGCCTTGTGGCATACTTTCTCTATATCTTGCTTAGAGAGATTCCTTGTCAAATAACTTTTTTACTGTCGACTTTGTGCCAAATACCATGACAACTGAAGAAGAGAAGGTCCGGGAAATAAGACGAGCATTCTTTGAATATGCAAAAGAGAATGAACTTTCTGCTTTTGATACGTCTGGCTATTTTGCAAGGCAAATTTCGCCTGGTAAATCTGTTTTCTTGAAAGTGAAGGTAATAGATAACCTGATAGAATCAGGGAGGTATGGTAATGGCTAATAAAAAATGGGTTATCAAAAATCTGTAAAAATGAAGTCACCAGAATCTCCACCAGGGCTTTTTTACTCCCGGTGCTTCTATGGCCCTCCGATTCTTGATTGCGTTTTTATATCTTAGTACTTACGCAGTTGAACGGAGAAATCAATAACATCAAACCTTCGACTGCTTAAAAAGCAAATTTGGCCACAACATCTTTTGCGCTTAATTTTATACTTCAAGTGCGTAAGTCCCATACCGTAATTTTTATTTATATTTATGGAAAACTTTTCCGAAAACAAGAGAAAAAAGGAAGATCTTTAAAAGAAATATCCCTAGCAACAAGAAAAGAGTTTCTTACCATGTATGAAGAAAATGAATTAATTGGTGATGTTAAATCGGGTAGAGGAAAAATTAATTGCTATTATATGTGTAAATGTCAAAGCGCACTTGAAGATGAAAATGGGAAGCATCCTATTGACGGAGAGTTTAATTTCATTTTAGCTATAGATGATGATTTAGAAATTGGATGTTATAAGCGTACCATCATGCAAGAATTAGGCAGACTCGAAGATGAAGAATTGATTAGATCGATTGCTAAAGTTGTATGTCAGAATAAACTAAGCACAGATGCTGCAATAACTTACATAAGACAATTCAGGACTAAGCAAAGACCTGATAGTGATAATGTAAAGCTCGCGCAATCAATTGGAAAAGCCATAGATGAGTACAAATCGAAACATTCCTATGTAGATGACGAGATGATCCAAGCTTCGCTAAATCTTTTATTGAGCGGACTTCCGGAAAATATTTCCGGAAACATGGAAAATATTGACAACTTGTAATCTACCAAAATTTCCACCATGGCTTTTTAGCTCCTGGAGCTTCTATAGTCTTCTTTAGCTTGTTTATTTTTTATGATACTGACTGCAGGCCTGGAGGTCTGGTCGCTCTTAATGGGTAACGTTTTCTTATTTTTCCGGCTCATGGATTGATTATTGCGGTCTCATTGGTAAGTTTGTATCCAGGTCTCTATTGTCAATTACCCCTCCCTGTCCAATCCGGCTTTCGCCGGATCGTCTGAGGAAGGGGCTTGCATGTCACTGATTATTCTCTCAGATCATTTCATGCGTATGGGTGATTGACTGA
>JADGNM010000437.1 GCA_017883485.1 Methanosarcina sp. | reverse complement strand
TATGGCAGTCGTTTAAAAATCCATTTTACCTTAAATGAGTTATAGTGGACAATTAGGCAAATAAGTTCTACAATTGTGTATATCTGCGGAATGTCGGTTCAAAGAATAGGTGAATGATAAATTGTGAATGACTCTTGTACCAGTGAATCTCTGCGACAACTCCTGAATGATACGAGATTTATAGTGTGGGTCTTTTGACTCAGCTTAAGCCTAAAATCGTGTCCGGCACCAGAGTAAAAAAACCTGCCAGCTTGTTTTCAAAAATACAAACTGGCTTTCTTGTTTATATAAATCTAATCATCCAAAGTACCATTTTTCGAAATTATTCGATTTCGAACTTAAGAAATAAGAATAAAGACTTTGTAGAAAACTTATCTAAAGTTAAGTAATTTAATTCCAGTTGGAGGTGTGACATCGTCGTATATCCTGGCGGTAAACGCTCGAAAATAAGGAACGAAACCCTCCATCGTCACAATTAAGAAGACACGTCTAAAAATCAACTATTTTTTCCTCTAATCGCATGATTCCCTTCCCTTAACATATTTTTTTGGATCATAAGGTTAATCCCCTCCTTTTCAAAGGAGGGATACAGCCGTGCATTTCATAACGTTTTATCGTTGCTTACTCTGCAAACTAATTTATTCATTAGCTTTACCTCATTTTTCGTTTTATATCCAAAATTTAGGAAATTTGCACTGTATTGTTAGAGTAACTCCAATATCTATAAAACTTCGTCTCTCTTATATACCAGGCATGCAGGAGATTGTTTTTATCGATGAAGGCAGCCTTCCCACACCTGAGGGCATCACGAGAGAGTGGGTAAAGGCTGCAGCTGAAAATCGAAACGAAGACGAAAAACTCTTTTCCATGATAAGGGAGGCTTTCCAGAGAAAAATTGATGTGGGAGTGCATGTTCCCACATATCCTCAGTTTAGAGATATGATAGGTCAGTTCTTGGATATCATCAAAGAAGAAAAGAACTGTTATGAACCTTTTGTGCTAAAAGAAGAAAATGCAAAAATCCTTGAGTTGGAAATAATTGATGAGGTTGCAAAACAGTATAAAAAAGAGACCGGAAAGACTCTTGAAGTTAGGGTTTGTATTGCAGGCCCTACAGATATGTATCTTCAGGCTTTTGGTGCAACAGCTTTTGTGGACGCATATCATATCCTTGCACAGGTGTTGAGAAATTCATTAAACAGGCATTTAAAACAGCAAAGAATTTCAAAATTAAAATTATAGCTCTGGATGAAATCAGCCTGGGATTAACCAATAAGATTCAGTTTTCTGACGCTGACATCATATCGGCTCTTACCGCTGCCTCTACCTATGCTCGGCAGCAGGGAGCGGATATGGAGATCCATCTGTATTCCCCATTGAAGTATAAGCTTATATGTGAAACCCCTATCAATGTCATAGGATTTGAGTATGCGGGAACCCCTTCCTACCTGGATCTTCTGGACAGAAAAGTACTGGAGGATTCAAATACCTATATAGGAGTCGGAGTATCGAGAACCGATATTTTCAGTCTTATAAGTATTGTCAATGAAAAGTATGGAGTTAATGCCTGGAAGGAAAAGGAATACATGAAAAAAATCGTAACTGAGTTAGAGACTCCAGATGTCATAAAAAAGAGGCTTGAAACGGCTTTTTCCATTCTTGGGGATCGCATAAAGTATGCGAATCCGGACTGCGGGCTGGCTTTCTGGCCGGATCAGGACATCGCCTTCAAGCTGCTTGAGAACACCGCAAAAGGTATTAATGAATTTAATGCAGAAAAAAGGACTCTGATCCCAAACAAAAATGAAATTCTTCGAATGACGGAAGTATGTACTAGATTTCGTTTTTTAACAAGAAGGCGGGAAGTCCCCTTCCTCGGAGCGAAGCGACAGGTGGGGGATGAAATCCGTAGACTTCCTAACATCTTACCGATAGTTATTCTGTAAATATATAAATAGTTTTGAACCGTATAAAATACCATGATTTGTGGCTACCGTTATAGGATTTGTCCAAATAAAACCCAAAAGGTTCTTTTAGAAAAACATATCAGTAGCTGTAGATTTGTATACAATAAACTTCTTCACATTAAGAAAACACTGTATGAAAAATTCAAGATGAGTATTTCAGAATTTGACCTGAATAACCATCTTACTGTACTGAGAAATATATACCCCTTTTTGAAAGAAATTAATTCTCAATCACTGCAACAAGCAAGTAGAAATCTCAATTCAGCATATAACAAATTCTTCAAAGAAGGAGCAGGATTCCCAAAGAAAAAATCAAAAAAGAATCCTCTTCAATCTTTTCAAATACCTCAACATTACAGAATTGAGGGTAAAAAGATATGGATTCCTAAAGTTGGATGGATGAAAATCAAACTGCATAGGAATATGATGCAGGGAAATATGAAAACTGCAACTATATCTCGCACTCCAACAGGGAAATACTATATCAGCATAATTGTAGAAAATGATTTGGAATATCCTGAAAAACAAGATTTTTCTTATGCTACAATGATAGGGATAGACGTAGGGAATATTACTTTTGCTACCCTTTCTACCGGAGAAAAAATAGAGCATCCAAAATTTCTGAAATCTTCTATGCAGAGATTGAAATGCTTGCAAAAAAGAGTTTCAAGAAAAGTAATTGGATCAAATAACCGGAAAAAGGCAGTAAAGTTTACATTTCGACCCCCA
>JADGNM010000436.1 GCA_017883485.1 Methanosarcina sp. | reverse complement strand
AACCGGAAGCCCTGGATTCGCATCCCAATGCCAGGAATGCGGGGAATGCGAGGAGAAGTGTCCACAGGGCATACCGATTCGAGAATACCTCAAGAAGGTTGCAGCCTACTTCGGAAAGTGATTACTTCGCAAAGACTCACATTTGGGTGCAGATTGCTCTGCGCTCCACAAGGTTAATGCTTCTATCCAGGAGGGCTGGTCAGCGAGTAACTAAGCCACCCCCAGCGCAACATATGCGTT
Organism: Methanosarcina sp.; assembly: GCA_017883485.1. GTDB lineage: Archaea > Halobacteriota > Methanosarcinia > Methanosarcinales > Methanosarcinaceae > Methanosarcina. The sequence continues at coordinate 2,469 of JADGNM010000436.1, read as the reverse complement.
GGAATACAGAGGAACAATTTTCACGCACCTGTTCAATGTGTCAATTGCAATTTCCAGTTCATGGAACTCGCCGTTAAACCATCCCCAGATTGTAAAGCATGTTCGGATCTTTGGTCGATCGGGACGCCAGATCCTCCAGGATGAATCTTGCCTCATCTAATTTGCCATCCGTGAGAAGGCTCATTGACCTCTGGAATTCAGCGTCTAAATATTCATCTTTTTCCTGGGGGCTACACTCGATAGTTATGATGTCATTCTGTATGCACTATGATATTCTTCATAGAAACCCCTAATCCCCGGCAACACCGCACCCAGCTCCAGTCATGACCCGTGCCTGGCTGCCCCGATAAAGGTATGTTGCGATAGAAAATATTATTGTCTCATTACGAGTTGTTGCATCAGGTACAGGCCTCGAACATGGTACGGGGGAGGGGGACTGAAACCGTCATAGGTTAGCGTTAAAGTAATTCATGGCCTGCCCTATTACCCCGGCGGTTCTATCATTTCCGGGCAACACCGCGCCTAGGGTCAGTTATGATCCGCGCCTGGCTGCTCGAATTAAGGTATGTTGCGATAGAAAATATTATTACCTCAATATGGGTTGTTGCATCATGTACAGGCCTCGGACATTGTACGGGGGAGGGGGTGACTGAAACTGTCATATGTTAGTATTAAAGAAATTCCTGGCCTGCTCTATTACGCTTGGCCATGGGACGAACCCATCCAAAAAATACCGGCAAAGTATTAAATAAAAATAAATATATTTATTAATAATTAGTTATTAACGTAATATTATCTTTGAAGTTTCCTTTTGTAGCAACATTTTGATATTTGAATATAAAAAAAACGATTGAGAGGAGATATTCACAGCTAATCCAGATCATGTTTCACCTTCTTCCCTATCTTGGTTATATCTTTACAAAAAGGTTGCACCAGGCTTTGTTATTAAAATAAGCTGTAATATTGTGATCACAAGCGATAAGAATAGCTCCTTTTAATTTATTCTCCTGCTTCTTATAATAGCATTTACTTCTTCTGACTTCGATATTCCCGAAAGGGCGTTCCCCAAGTTTCCGCTTTCTGTATTTTTTCTTATCAAAACGCATGCGTGCTACTTTTCTTCTGGACTTCCGAACACTACCTTCCTTCTGCTTAACCTGCAAATCAATGTGTGCTGTCTCTGCATTCTGATAATTTTCCTCAACGTCGAATTCAGCATCAGCTGTAACCGTCGAACCCTGGGGCAAAAGGGAAATAATATTGGATATTTTATTTGAATGTTCCTTTACACCTCGTATCGTGTTCGTAGTTGTCCTTATAGTGGCTTGATACTCAAAATACTCCCTAATTAGCCTTATTTTTGTCAGTACTTCACGTTCAACTAATGTCTCCCCAGTTAGAGCAGAACCATCAATTACAAAAATGTCTAAATTTTCATCGAATTTGGAGAACTCCTTAACCGATAGATCATCAAGTCTCTGCAATGCCTTTTCAAACCATTCTATCGGTATTTTCTGAAAGACGGTGTGCAATTCTGAAGGGCATGGATATTTTCCGTCACCTTTAAAAGTCATGTCATATTCGATATTTTTTAAATCTGTAGAGAGATCAGTAAATGACCTCATTCCTTTAACCAGCATGGCAGCTGCCAGTTTTATTGGATCATATTCCTGTGGCCTGCCTCTTCTTGATAGTTCAAAAGGAGGGCCTAATTCTTTAGCCACTTTTTCAGCCAGCTCTATGCTTTCCCTGAAAGTTATTTCTATCCTGTCGATTTTGCCTCTGAATGGTCGCCTCGTTTTTATTGACCATGGTTGCTTCTTCTCATTCCTGAGCGAGTACCTCTCTTCTCTTGCTATTTCTTGCATCAAAGAATCTGTTACTCTTCCCACAATCAATTCAGCAGCATCTTTAATCGACAGTTCTTCTTTTATGGGGGCTATTATATTTCCAGGTATGAGCGTAGCTGGAATTGTAATACCCACCAGAGGCAGCCATTCCCTCACTGATAAAGGCTTTTTTACCTGAAACAATGAGTGTTCCTTCGGTTCAACAAAAGTTATGCTTTTATACTCTGCAAGGTGATATATCTCTGGGGTTCTACCCCGCCCCTCCTCTGTTGTCATAAATTAGAGTGAGGGGTTTATTATTATTATGATTTATTGGATGGGCTCCCATGGGACAATAGTTTTATAAACCTTATTACACATATTTTACAGTATATCTACAGATATGTATAACAACAGCAAAATTGACGTAAATCTAAGCCCACTGGAACATAAACTATATTTTGGGTTCTATGAGAAAGAAGTTCTCAGAAATAGCGATGCATATGAGCTCATTCCAAACAAAAAAACCGCACGACAGATACTTTTCAGATTGAAAAATAAGGGTTTTATCAGGCAGGTCAGGCGCGGTTTGTTTGCCATCGTTCCGGCGCAAATGATAGGAAAAGAATTTTCTATCGAC
>JADGNM010000068.1 GCA_017883485.1 Methanosarcina sp. | reverse complement strand
CAATATCAGTAAACTTTGATTTTGGTCCCCGTTTCCCCATGTACGAATATATATTAGACATATTATATAACATCAATCGAATACAAATTGACGACCCAACATATTGGCATACCTGAAAAGATGAAAGATATAGAAGCGCAGTTCGAACGGCCCGGAACAAAATTCAAGGTTACGGTTATGAAGTTTTTCATGCCATTTTTCAGGCAGATCAGTCTTTTAAAAGGCCGACAGACGAGAGGGGATTGAGAGGAATCGTAGTGAGGAGTATAAAATATCTTTTTCACAGGATTTACCCTATTTCACAGGAACTGGTGATACTGTGACTCATGGAAGGAAAAGGTGTGATTATGAAAGTGATAGCAATTAATGGAAGCCCGAGAAAGGGCTGGAATACGGCAACCCTGTTGAACAGGGCCCTTGAGGGTGCGGCCTCTGAGGGAGTGGAGACAGAGCTCATCCATCTCTACGACCTGAATTTTAAAGGATGCACAAGCTGTTTTGCCTGCAAACTGAAAGACGGAAAAAGCTACGGGCGGTGCGCATTAAAAGATGAGCTGACTCCTGTATTAAAACAGATTGAGGAAGAAGCTGATGCGATTATCCTGGGCTCGCCGATCTATTTTGGAACGGTTAGCGGAGAGATGCGGTCCTTCATGGAGCGGTTAATGTTTCCGTACCTGACCTACACAAACCCCCCTGCCACACTATTTCCGCGAGAAATTCCTGTAGGGTTCATCTATACTATGAATGTCTCCGAGCAGGAGATGAAGAATTATTACGGATGGCACATCGGCAACAATGAACGGGTTCTTTCCCTGCTTTTCGGGCATGCCGAATCTCTCTTCTCCTGTGATACGTATCAGTTTGAGGATTACGCAAATGTAGTTGCTACCAGATTTGATCCTGAAATGAAAGCAAAACGGCGCAGGGAAGTGTTCCCCAACGACTGCGAAAAGACATTTGAAATCGGAGCAAGATTTGCAAAAATGGGATCAAGAACTGCATAGAGACAACAACGTGCACAGGAAAATCCGAACCATCTCCGAACCATCTCCGAACCATCTCCGAACCATCTCCGAACCATCTTCAAACTGTCTCCGAATCGCCTCAGAATCATCTCCAAACTTTTAAGTGACTTTAATTGACCGGATGATGCAATTAACGGATGAAACGGGCTAATAGGTTCATCAAATTACTTATGGATGCCATGGAGGGAAACTCGGAAAGAATTTTCTCTAAAGTTCTTCTGGAAAGATTCCCGAAAAGAAAAGATACTCTCGTCCGAATATGAGCCTGAAGGATATTTTAAATAACAAAAGCCGGAAGACTAATTAGAGACCTGATGAAAGAACAGATGACAGATAAAAGAAAAGCAATCCTTGCCGCTGCCCTGACCCTTTTTACCGAAAGGGGCTTTCACGGCACTCCGACGTCATTGATCGCACAGGATGCCGGGGTAGCTACAGGCACGTTGTTCCATTATTTCAAAACGAAAGAAGAGCTGATTGAATCCCTTTACCTCGACATTAAAAAAGAAGCAGGAACTGTATTGAGGGATGCAGGCAAGAGTAAGGGTGACTGGAGAGAGAAACTGGACAACATATGCATGGCATACGCTGAATGGGGCCTTGAAAATGCTCGGAAAATACATTTCATGCAACAATTCTGCTACTCTCCATTCATTTCGAAAGCGACACATCAGGAAGGCGTTTCAAATTTTCTGTTCCTTATCGATCAGATAGCCCTTGGAATTAAAGAGGGCGCGATCAGGGACTATCCGCCTGAAATTATCCTATCGATCGTGTCCTCCGGCCTGATGACCTCAATTCTTGCTGCTGCGCGTGAAAAGGATCCACAGAAACAGCATAAGGTCCTAAACCAATCTATCGATCTAATACTTTATGGCGTTTTACAGGAGTAATTTCACATCAAAATCATTCAATGGGTGGGGAATCATCCGGAAGATCAGGTGGATAGCTCAGGCTAAATCCGAAGGTCGCTATAAGTCGCTGAGAAATAATCAAGTGTCGTTTTATGGTAACCAAGATTAGACTAAACTTCCTGCAACTCCTTCCCGGTTCAAAACCTTACTGCCATGTCACCTCAAGGGGTTTACGGCGGGGAATCCCATACACCTTATACAGCGGGTAGCCGAACATCATCGCGTAAGCACTTTTCCTTCCTGCGGGCAAGCCGAGTTCCTTCTGGAGAGGTTCATAAGACATGGCAGCCGCCGCAACAAAACCCGCCCAGCAGGTACCGATACCGAATGCGGGTGCAGCTATATCTACATGGGTAAGAGCAATGGTGGCATCAACAGATGCTATAGGATTCCCCTCAGGAATATGTGCGAAAAGCAGGTGCGGAGCTCCACGACAGACGACATCATGTCCCTGATCCCATGCTGAAATAAGCATCGGTATGTAGCCGCTCATGGGATGAGCGGTGTTCAGCAAGCCCTTCATCCATTCGATGGTTATTCCGGCAATCCTCCTGACTTTCTCCGGATCATGGACAACCAGCCATTGCACCGGCTGACCGTTGCCTCCCGATGCGGCATAGCGGGCAATATCGAGGATTTCGAGTATAGTCTCCCTTGGAACAGGATCTCTGGTGAAATGCCGCACAGACCTGCGCTTCTTGAGATAAAACGCTATGTCTTCCGGAGAAATGGTGCCGGCATCAGTCGGCAGGGGAACCTTTTCCTCCGGGCGGAGGTCCAGCAGGAGCGCCTGCGACGGGCAGAAAGCCTCGCAGTGCCCGCAGTTCATGCAGCGGGGAGCATTTATTTCCTGTACCTGCGGGAAGTGAGTCTCGTCAACTGCATCGATAATACCTGAAGGGCATACAAGTGCACAAATGCCGCACTGGGCGCAGCGTTCGTGATCAACAATAATATTAGTCATAGTTATCAAATCCTGTTAAAGGTGGAGAACGCGGAAGAAAGAGTGAAGAAAATGAATTTCGGACTAGGAATAAATGAATGGCGAAAATGAAAGAGACTTAAGCGGTTGAGTGAGAATCAATGGTTGCAAACCTCAAACTTCTAAACCAATAATCTAACCTCAAAAATCAAATATACTTGATTTGTACACAACTGCGTAAGTCCAAAAAGATATAATTTTTTAGTGTTCCACTGCATAACTCCATTCGATGGAAATTCTTCGGGGGTCGGGATTTTTGCTCCTGATTGAATCAATTTAAGAGCGACCCAGGAAGATATTATCAAAAGTACGAAGATGCAGCAGGATCCGCTCTTATTCGTAGATCTGCTGCGCCAGATAGTTCTGGACACCGATCTGTTTAATCTCGTCGAGTTGGGCTTCGATCCAATCGATGTGATCCTCTTCTTCCTTCAGGATAGATTCGAGAATAACTCTTGTGTTGTTATCTCCCAGTTCCGCAGCCAGACGGATACTTTCGTTATAGTTATGTACAGCCCCTTCTTCAGCTTCATGGTCATTTTCATGCATCTTCGGCACTTCGGCACCGATGAAAATCTGGTTCAGGTTGCTGACGATTGGCCTCCCATCAAGGAAGAGGATGCGGGCAATTAGCTTCTCTGCGTGCTTCATCTCGTCGATGGCTCTCTTTTCGATTGCCTCTGCCAGCTGTTTATAATTCCAATTATCGCACATCTCAGCATGGACCATGTACTGGTTGATAGCGGTCAGTTCTTCGGACAAACGAGCGTTAAGCTGTTCTATGATCTTCTCATTACCTTTCATGTGTAAATCCTCTCCATATAAAGTATAATTCTCGAAGTTTATACCACGCTATATAACAGATACTTGTATATTTAATTGTCTTTCGGATGACTGCAATAGTTTATTTTTATTTATTTAGATAATCTCATCAATCAGTGTTTAGGAGATCCAGGTATATACATCGGAAAAATATTTTTGAAATGATGCATAACACTTCCGGTTTTAACCGTGAAATCAATAGCATTACAGCTTTAATTGTTAAACTGAAATCTAATGGATGCTTATTGACTTAGTTTTATATTAAAGTGAGCAGTTCCTGGACTGCAGTTCCTGGCTTCAGGAGCATTATCTATAAGTATTCCTTTTATTTCGTGCTTCTCCGGTTCCCACCCGGCACTGAACAGCGCTGTAGCTATTGCTTTAACTGATCTTTCAGGAAACAAGGTCCTCCTTACAATATAATTTATGGCTCTTGCTGGGAGGTATATTTCTTCATTTTTATTAATGATATTCTTCATAGAGAAATATTCGAAAAGCCATTTTTCTACCGTGTAAACCCTTATTATTCTTTCACGTAATGAAACATCTTTTATTTTTTTGTTAGAAAGACACTTAGAGGTATACCATATTTAGCCAGTTGTTCCTCCATTGTCATCCCGTTTACTAAATCCAGTGCAAAACTGTTATAATTTGGGACACCCTTCATAGTATAACCACATAAAAATCTTTATATTATATGAAAACTCCTATTTTCGTAAAAATTGCCACAGATCTATAAATGGTTGTTCCTCAACTATCAAGATGAAAAGCTATCTATTGAATAAAGACAGAAACATGGCTCAGAGATATATTTGGAGTTAAGACTTTAGTAATTAGTTAATACCTGTATATTTGTCTGAAGGCATAAAAACAAACGCTTATTTAAATTTAAAGATGGATAATTTGTATTACAGAAAATAATTATGGTTTAAGATTAGAGTCTGCAGATCAGAAATTTTGACAAAAGCCAGGCATGGGAAACTTTTTCTTACATTTCCTTATATCGATTTTATAAAAGACCTTCCAGGCGCATGCCATAAAAGGGCCTGTCTCCAGACCAAACATTTTTTGTACTAATTAGTTTCAATTAGCACTATGTATTTTACCTGCAAAACATATTAATAGGCTTATCCCGCAAATATAGTATGTGGGTCGTATAACAAGTGGGTTAAGATCCATAACTACACTATGACAAGTGTCCTGGAAGAAAATGTTATAGTATAGTTTTGTGTCTGAATGCAAAAACACGTCCAGTACCTCCGACCAGACCGTCTCTAGGGCTGCAGGTATCTACTCTCCTGCAGCCCGCAATCTACCATTTTGCTTCTGAATTTTAATGTTAGAGAGTCTTGAGATTTGCCAGGATTTAATGACGAAATTCAATCTATTTCCTGCTGGAAACCTATTTGGTGATACCTAACGGTCAATATCCTTTTATATAAATGTCTATATTTCAACAGGATGAGAATAAAGTCTAAAATTCCTTCTTTTTGGTAGGCAGTCAGTTACGGATATTACAAGTCGTCACATATCCTCAGCAAGTGCGAGAGCCCAGGATTTAAAACTCATGGACGATTGGATCTGAAGCCCTGCAGGATTGAATAATGAATTTTTATCGGCTCTTTGGGTTGTTCTGATATGTGCCAACCTTCAACATGTGTTTCTATTGATGCTGTTTCTTCTTTTTTGCCAGTGACCGCCCGATATCTGCTCATTTCATGAGCATTCGGGCGTTGAGAAGCTCGAATTTCGCTTCGGAATCACAGAAAATCGGAGATTTCCTGAGAGTTGCGATGCAATCGCAACAGCACGAGATCCTTTTCGCTCCGTTCCACTGCGCTCAAGAGGACTAATTTATTGGCACAGTTTTTCCGTGTCCTTCCGCGTTTTCCGCGGTTATAAAGACTTGATTGAATTCTTCTGTGCCCTTCAGTGTTTTTTGTGGTTATAAATAAAGGTTTCAAACATAATGTTTTGGTAAAAAAAGCATTTTAATCCGTTTTACACCTTTTATGTATTATTGTCAATTTTGGCAAAACCTCAAATGAGTAAATTCAAATTCTTGTAATCTTCAGAGGCCAAGCAACTATAAAAATTCGGCACTAGCTGGAAAAAAGCTCAAATTCCCCAAAGACTTTATAGAACCCTATGTTCAAATTCTTAGGAAGGGGAAATGAACATGGATACTGAAGAAATTCGGACGACCTTCAAGTTCCTGGCCCAGGACAAAAATATTGTTTCCAGCTTTGGAATTCAAGAAGAACTGTTTCTTCCTTTTTTGCTTTCGCTGAAATCGGGAGGCTCATGGAGTTACGCCTCCGAAGAAGCAAAAAGCGTTGCGATAAAGGATGTGACCACTTATTACAACGAGGAGAGTAAGACTGGCTATACTCTGGAAAAGATATACTTATTCATTGATCCTGTTATCATAAATGAAGAAGGAGCGGTCTGCAGGCTGGAAAAGTGCGGGACAAAAGAAGAAAGAGAGCTGGTTGAAAGGCCCTACAGTATAGTCCTGCAGGCGAAAAAGATAATATTTGCAGAGGCAAACCCATGCCTCAAAAAAATCAGAGTCAGGGAACTGGAGAAAAAACGCATAAAACTAGAAGGCATCCCGGCATATGGTGCAGCTCATGAGCTGGAACACCTTGAGAGGGGAGAAATAAGCGGAATTCCTTTGTGGACCTTTGAATATATTAAAGAATAGGCAGAAGATGGCCGGAAAAACTCCTCAAAAATATTAATTACTGATGAATTACTGGTGAGGATCTTCCTGACTAGAGCTTACTTCTGCCTGATTATGTTCTTGACCCGCCTGTCCCATTCAGTGGACTCAAATAGTTCTTTGAGTTCCAGAGAATCGTTAATGAAACAGAAACCCCAGTAGACCGCGGGCAGGAATTCCCTTTTCCACTGCTCTTTTTTCTTTTTATCGATGAACTGGTATGTTTCCGAAGATGAGAGGCGGCTTACGAATCCCAGCACTTTTACAAGGTCCGGGATAGTTTTTTGGGCGGAACCGAGTTTCAGGCATTTAAACCTGTAATCGTCTATTTTTTTGAAGTCGGGCTCGAAACCCAGAGTGTTTAAGATCCGGTTTCTCTCCGGAGTCGAGAGATGTCTTCCTTCATATTTAAGGGAATTTAAGGCCTGGAGTTTCAGCAGCCACTCAACTTCTCCAAATACTTTAGGTTTATGCTGTCTTGAGACATCTCCTAATCTGCGGTCTTCGTAAGCTTCCCGTTTTAGCTTATTAACCTTGCCTGAGAGGATAGAGAGCTCTTCTGCATCCCTGTACTCCCTTACCCTGAACCTCAGGGCAGCCCGCATAAGTTCCCGCTTTTCCCTCTCGAACGCTCCGATATCCTTCTCCTCTGTAAGAGAGAGCAGGCGTGAGAAATATTTTACCCTGAGTGCAGTGGGAGGAAGCCTTACAGGCACTTCCCTGATCTGCGCATCTTTTCTTTTGCCTTTTCCGAGAGCGCTTAAATCAACCTTGCTGATCCTGATCTTTCCCTGTGCGATAGCCCGGGCTGCATCTCCCTCGGAAAACAGCTCTTCGAGACGAATTTCGGGCTGCAGCATCTGGACCTGATCAACTTTTTCCCCGCTAAAAACTCCTTCCCCAAAGTGCTGGTAAAGAGAGTCTATGCTGTCTGAAATTTCAAAAATATTTCCCTGTTTTTTTCCTGAGACGGCTGAAAGCCTTGTCACTCTTCCTACCTGCTGCTCAAAGAGCCGCATGCTCAATGTGGGGCGCAGCAGTACAAGGGCTTCGAGGGCCGGAAAATCAAAGCCTTCAATAAGCATGCCTACAGTGCACAGGACGTAGGGAGGCTTTCCTATCTCCTTGAAAGCTGCAAGAAGGTTGCTTTGTTCCTCTTTGGATAATTCAGAGGTCATAAATGCTGCATCTTTAAATTCCCCTTCACGAGTATAATTATCAAAATCTACAGGCAGGATAGGATCAGAGTCCTGCGTCAGTTCCGGGGCAGAAATCTCCCCGTTAAAAACGTAAGCAGTAAGCTTTGCATGAAAAGCATTAATACCGTCACCGCTTGCCCTTACTCCATAGACTCGCTTCCGGACAGGTGCACAAAAGACAAGTGTCTTCGTGGCTCCCTTTTCAACAATAGCTTCCTGTTTTATCATCGAATCGTACACATCTTTTGCAAGCTGTGTCCTTCGTATGACTTTTTTCAACTTATCGGCAGTGCTGCAGTCAAGGAAAAGGTCCTGTTTATCGAGCTCATCCAGCCCTTTTTCAAAGTCAAAGATCTCAAAGATATCTTCCGAACTTTCGGCAATCGTGTATCTAAGGGGAGCAAGTTCATTATCCAGAATACATTCGGGAAGCGTTTTTGCGTAGATCTCCCTCATATCTCCCGCAATTTCATCCACGAACTTGACATTTCCGACTACACCCTGAAACGGAGTTGCAGTCATCCCCAGGATCTTTGTTCGCTTCCCAAACTCGTTGAGAAAATCGTTTCCTCTATTGTTGATGAAGTTATGAATCTCATCAACTATTGCGAGGTCCGTATATTCAAGTATAAGGTCTTTGATTTCCGAGCCCTGCTTGCCCAGTATCGTCTGTAAAGAGGCAAAAAGCACAAAACCGTCGCCCTTTCCTTTCCCGAGATATTTCAAAGCTGCAGCAAGCTTATTTCTATCCTCCTTATGTTCGGAAGAGAGAAGTGCACTGTTGGGAAATAGAGGATGTATTTTCTTTCTGTCGTAATAGGTCTGACTAAGAAGCGGATTATTTTTAGAGACCAGGAAGAGCACAAGTTTTCCTTCGTCGTAGTATTTTTTCATAATATGCTTCGAAAGGAAAGTCTTGCCCCAGCCCGTAGGAACCTTGATGTAGCCTCTTTGATGAGTTTCAAAATATTTCAGAATATCCTTTAATATTTTCTGCTTATCTTCCCTCAGGGGCTCAAGCTCGACTTTTTCCATACCGGCTACTGCTTCATCTGGAATTGTCATCAATATGTTATCCTCACACTTTTTACTGTACAATTTTTTTTATTTTATTCTCGAAACCAAAAAGTGCCTTTCAAAGAGATTTCCGCTAAGGTTATAGTTCACCAATAATAGCATAGTTCAAATAGTATAGTTCATGCAATCATAACTCTTACAACCATAGCTCATGCAATAGTAGTATAGTCCACGCAATAGAGACATTGCATGCACTGTGTACATTATAAGAAGTAACTCCCCGCAACTTACACATGACTCATAAAAAGGCTCCAGTCAAGAAAACATGGTCAATAGCTTTACTTTTGGATGCCGAAAAGAATAAAACCTGAAACTACTTTTCTCTAAAGGATTCCCTTTTCACTATTAAGAATTACATCAATATATATTTTATGCCAAAAAAGCCAAATGGATTGACAAACAGGAGTTCTTTCCATTACTGCCTAAGAGGATTATTTAAGAAAGCTTAGAGGAATTTAGGCCTTGCAGAAAGATATTTGGCAAGGGGCAGTTTCCTGTAAGGTTTACCTGTTATCTCTCCTCTTATCTGCGTATTGAGATCTTCAGGAGTCATTTGTACTTTTTTAGGCCTGTTCTCCTCGGATTCGGCCCGGATGGTCACGTTAATGGTGCCGTCTTCAAATTCTTTATCTCCAATAACCACCACATAAGGTATCCATTCCCTGCCTGCCTCCCTGACCTTCTTTCTTATCGAGAGGTCGCGGTCGTCGATATCAACCCTGCCGTCAAGCTTCTTTGAAACTTCCTCGGCAAAAGCGAGGTGTTTTTCCGAAATCGGAATAATCCGAACCTGGGTTGGAGAAAGCCAGAAAGGCAGCATGGGAATCTTTCCTTCTTCGGTTTCCATTGCAGCCTTTTCAAGGAGAGCGTAAATACAGCGCTCGATTGCCCCGCTGGGAGAGCAGTGAAGTACGACCGGCCTTTCAAGTTTGCCTTCAGCATTCACGTAAGAAATGTCATATCTCTCGGCGTTTTCAACGTCTATCTGGACAGTCGAAAGGGCGCTTGCCTTGGCCAGGGCGTCTACAAAGTTAAACTCGAACTTAAGCACGAAGTAGAAGAAACGTTTATCCCACATTTCCACGAGC
>JADGNM010000067.1 GCA_017883485.1 Methanosarcina sp. | reverse complement strand
ATTCTCAGGAATCGAAGCCATATGAGAGAATGTACTCGTAGGAAGCTCATCCCTTGAAACTGAGCCGAAAGGCGAAGAATTCAGGGAGGGGTAGTTCACAATGAGAACTGATCTTAACATCGTTGCTCAAGACTTTTATCATCTTAATTATCCCTTAAATCACTTTGATTCAATCTTTTTATAAGAGAGCAAGATAAAGATAGCTTTTAAATAAATATATATAAATTAGTAAACAATCTAAAATACGAAAATATGTCAAAATTATGACTTAAATGGTCTTTAAGCCACTATTTTTTTCTGTTCAACAGGGTAAGTCCTGATAGATTAAGCTGTAATTTGGGGGAGGGTTATGAAAGGCAAATCTCATGAATTAATAAACTTCTCCATCCTCTTTCTCCTCGTTCCCATCTTATATTATTTAGATGTGGGCGGGATTCCCTTATTTTCGTTTGGATGGGTGATAGGTACTCTTTATCTATCTCCTGACCTGGACGCAGATTATAGCAGATCTCTGAACCGGATGGGAAATTTAAAATATTTATTTTGGTTTACCACGAGGCATCGAGGCATTCTACACAATCCGGTTTTTTGGAGTTTCCTGTTTCTAATATTGGTATTTTTGAGGCATGCGTGGATGGGAGCCGGATTATTCGGGGCAGCTTTAGTTCATATTATGGTTGATAAAAAAAATTGATTCCTTATATTCGCAAACCTGAGATATTTCTCTCAAAGAAATTTCTATCTTTTGAAATTACAAATTAATAGGAAAAAGTTCATAACTTTGATGTACGTTTCAGACATGAAAGATAGGACTATCAGCTCAATAGTCCTTTTCACGATATAAAAGTTTCAAATCATTTATGTGTGTATTAGCTGCTTATGCAATGGAAATCACACGCAGACTCATAAAGATATATAAGGAGTTATCATGATCCCAAGAAAAGCATTTTTGACAAAGGGTACCGGGGTACATAAGGACAGATTAGCGTCTTTCGAGCTTGCGCTGAGGGCTGCAAGAATAGAGAAATTCAATCTTGTGAGTGTTTCAAGTATTCTGCCTCCCAACTGCAAGCTCATACCCAAAGAAGAAGGCCTCTTAGAGCTGAAACCCGGTGGCATTGTTCATTGTGTACTTGCAAGGAACGATACTAATGAGCCTCATCGTTTAATGGCTGCAGCTATTGGAACTGCTGTGCCGGTAAATGAGGATAATTACGGCTATATTTCCGAACATCACTCTTTTGGAGAAGAAGAAATCATTGCCGGAGAATATGCTGAAGACCTCGCGGCAACAATGCTTGCAACGACTCTGGGTATAGAATTTGATGCTGAGATGGCCTGGCATGAGCGAGAGCAGGTGTATAAAGCAAGCGGCCACATATTCGATTCTTTCCACATTTGCCAGACTGCAAAAGGCGACAAAGACGGCAAATGGACCACGGTTGTGTCTGCAATGGTCTTTGTAACTACAGAGGAAAAATTATAAAGTTAAAAGATTGAAGATAGACGGATTAAAATCGCGGTTTCTAAATTGAGTTAAGGGGAAGAATTATTGCTTCCCCCATCCTAATTTTTCCAGCAGTTTGAGTTCATTGCAGCCGATTTCATTCAACAAAATAAATCATTTCATTGGGCATCAGAGTTAGTTCTTTACTTTCTATTCCTGACTGAACAAGCTTTTCGATTCTTTCCCATGTGTTTTTACGTGTACTTTTTATTCCAAGTACTCTCGAGGTCTGGACAATGAGGTCTTCAAGAGGGGTTGAGTACTGATGGTTCAGGACAAAACGGACAGCTTCTTTTATCTCCTCGTCACAGATCCATTCGATTTTTGCAGTTTCATCTCCATCGCGCCTGCGCAGGAGACAGGCAGATCCAAAAACCGGCCAGTAAAACTCACCTTCGATCCGGACATTTCCGGAACTCTCGGCATGTGCCGCAGCGTCAAATATTCGCTGTTTAGTTTTTCCAAGCATACGCGGAATTCCTGCATGCGCCTTTATTCGCTGAAGCAGGACTTCTGCATGAATGGGGCCCTCATAATCTACAATCATTATAAATGCCTCCTCAAGCTTCTCATCAGAAAGCTCGGATAAGTCACCTAACTGTGGAAGTCCGGAGGAAGGGCAGGCTCTGTAAAGAGACACGGCATCTTCGAGAGGTTTATTTTTTCCGAATTGCTTTTCTGATTTATTCTCTTCAAGATCAGGAAGCTCAGGTCCTGTTTCAAAGTTGAGTTCAGTATCGGTTTGAGTATCGGTTTGAGTATCGGTTTGAGTATCGGTTTGAGTGTCGGTTTCAGGCTCGATTTCAGGCTCGATTTCAGATTTAGAATTCCATCTAGTGCCTGTATAGTTATCCTCTTCCGGATCAGGATCTGGTTCAAAATATCTCTCTGAGCCGTAAATATAAGCAAACTCGTTAAGTCGTTTGTGTTTCCTTTTCTTTTCAGTGCCTGAGCTGAGATCTATCTCAGGATATGCCTGGTAAAAACTAGCTTTTTCAGGTTCTGGCTCAGGTATAAGTTCAAATGCATTCATTTTTTCAGGGCCGGGATCCGCATTGAATTTCAGGGGCTTTGACTTTCCTGTTCTTCTAACAGGTTTCTTGAGGGAATTTTCATCTGCCAGCAGAGCCATAGACTCGGCTTTTGAAGTCATTTCCGGCAGGAAATCTTTACCTGAAGAATTTGCCAGTCCTTCTTTTAGTTCAAGAAGGGGGCCAGAATAAGGTTCCTCAGCTTCAGCTTTAAAGGAGGTGCCTGCCGGAGGTCCCATTTCAATGAATTCGGCTTCAAGACTTTCGTCGGCTTCACGCTCAATACTCTCCACAACTGAACGTGGATCCGCAGGCAAGCCAGCCAACTTTTCCGCAGGACTTCGGGTTGCCTGTTCAACCCAGGCAGAAGGCTCGGTTATAGACAACATTTCAGGTTCGGGTTCGGATTTTGCTTGCAGTTTTGCCTGTTTTACGGCATCCTTTACAGTTTCAAGCAGTTTTTCTTTGCTTTCTTTCGGGTGCAGGTACCAGTCCGTCGACCAGACCCTATAGATTTTCCAGCCCAGCCCTTCGAGCACCTGCTGGCGCAGGCGGTCGCGGTCCCGCGCAACACGCGAGGAATGATAGCTCTTTCCATCGCACTCGATTCCAAGCAAATATCTTCCCGGGCAGCAGGGATCCGGAATTGCAAGATCGAGCCTGTAACCGGCACAGCCAATCTGCCTGTGGACTTCACAGCCATTCTCTGTCAGGAAATTAGAGATCGTTTCTTCGAAAGGAGAATCGAAGTCTTCCCTGCTGCATGCAGGCAAGGGGAGCCTTCCGCTCTCTGCAAACTCGAGGAAAACTTTCAGGGATTTGAGCCCGAAGGATGAGTTTTCGTCCAGGACCAGGTCTCTTGATGTGAAATTCGAAAAGACAACGCATTTTTCCCTGGCCCGGGTAATAAGCACATTAAGACGCCTCTCTCCTCCTTCCCGGTTAAGAGGGCCGAAGTTCAGGGAAAGTTTTCGGCTGCTGTCTAAACCAAAGCCTACGCTCAGGAAGATAACATCTCTTTCATCGCCCTGTATGGTCTCGAGGTTCTTTACAAAGAAACGTTCACCTTTCTCATTTCCCGAATTAGGATCGAATCCTGGATTTGCTTTGCGAAGTGCCTCGATTTCTTCCTGGACGGCTTCCTGCTGTTTTATATTGAAAGTCCCGACTCCGAGGCTTTTTTCGGGATACTTCCTGAGATGTTCGAAGACCGCCTTTGCAACAGCCCTTGCTTCTATCCTATTGGCGCCGCTTTTGCCCCTATCATAAACCGCATCCGGAAGATAAACAAATTTCAACCCCAGGCGTTCATCTTTCTGCATAGGGGAAGGATAAACATACAGGCGGTTGTCATAAAACTCCTGGTTTGAAATTGCAATCAGGGATTCATGCCTGCTTCTGTAGTGCCAGCGAAGAGTTTTGACCGGGAAACTGCGCTTGCACACATTCAGGATGCTTTCCATATCACCTGCTGCAGCAAAGTCTTCAGGTTCCCTTTCCGGAGAATCAAGAACAGCATCGAAGAAGTCGGTAGGCGGAAGTTGTTTCGAATCCCCCATTACTACGACCTGTTTTCCGCGCAGCAGAGCTCCGACGGCATCTTCGGGCCTGACCTGGCTGGCTTCGTCAAAAATAATCACATCAAATCGAGTACTTCTGGGGTCAAGGTACTGGGCAATGGAAAGCGGGCTCATCAAAAAACAGGGCTTGATTTTCTGCACCAGGCCGCCGGCTTTTTTCATGAGGGTACGAATTGGCATGTGACCCCGTTTCCTGTTGAGCTCATTAAGTAAAATCCCGGCTTCAGAAGCCCTTGAGGCTCCGGATGTCAGTTTTGGAGTCTCCTCATAAGCACAGCACACAATCCTTTTTCTATTTTCCAGGAGGACTTTTTTGTCAAGTTCCGTAAACTTGTTGATCTTGCCTTCATGCAGCTCCCGAATAAAAGTAGAAAGTGCCGGCCTTTTCCTGAAAGCACGGTGCAGGAGGATCTCGGCATAGTTTCCTTCAAAAGCTGGGATCATATCACAGGCTTCTATTTTTCCGGCTTCAATATCCTCCAGCATAGGGGATGCTTCTGTTTTCAGACAGGCCTGCCTGTATTCAAGGTACTGGCTCCAGAGCACAAGGGATGGAGTTTCTGCTTTCCATCTCATCACGCGGGACTTTAATTGATTTAGTTTTGCAGCTTCCGGATCGCTTCCGAATATGTTCCCGAAATCTGCCTCTATGCGAACACCAACTTTTTCGAGGGACTGCAAAAATGCCTGCTCTGCTGCCGTAACCTCATTTATTGCAGATTCAAGAGCAGCACTGTCAACTCCGCTTCCTATTAGCTTGAAACTCCTGTCAGTGAAGATGCTTTCCTTTATGAATTTACGGAGGGGAGGAATCAATCTGCAGTATTCGTCCAGGAGGGCAGGATCACTTTCAATGCCCTTCCAGTAATCTAAGAAGTATTTTTTACCTTTTACCCCAGTACGCTCGAGCTCTTGCCTGCAGGCTTTGCATTCGGAAAGGCAGGCAAGGTCAAGAAGGATTCTATTGTTCTGGGTAGGCGCCCCTGAAATGTAGCAGGACAGGATTTCTTTTTTTAGTTTCCTGTACCTGGGATTTATAACTTTGAGGAACTTGTGGGATAAGTCCTCAAATTCTGAGGTATCAAGGTTTAAAATTGAAGGGTGAAAGGTCTTGTCCACAAAAGTTTTCAGTTCTCCGTACTGCCTGAGCCTCGAAACCAGAGCCTCGGCTTCTACTCTCGAAAGGTCGGACTCCCACTCCTGATTCTGCAGCATTTTTTCAGGCAGGGGTTTTGAATTCCCGAGGATTTTTGCGGCATCGATTACGGCTGCAATTTCCCCAAGGGTACTGGGCCTGGAAGTTCCAGATAACTCATTAAGGTTTTTTAAAGCTGTTTCGAGGGCCTGAAAAGCAGCAGCGCATTCATCTATAAGAAGTTCGATTTCCCCAAGGTCCGAAGGCAGCACAAGTCCCGGTTCACAGCCATACCAGGGATTCTTTCGGGCTGGCCCGAGAGTGGGAAGTACATGTCCCAATTTTTCTAAAACGGACTCTGCCTCTGTCCAGGCTTCAGGCTTCCAGGTTTCAGGTTCCTGGAACTCATAACGGGGTATTTTCAAGCCTTTTGACTCAAAGTAAGCCCTGGTTTTTTCTCTTACCCCGTAGAGCGTGTAAAGGCTGGGATAGAGTTTTCCTGCCGGTTCTCCAAGGGACAGCGCGTATTCGTTGAGCTCGTGCTTTAACTTTTCTAGTTCGTTAATGTCCCTGTCAGGGCTTATGGCTGCAGGGGCTTCGCGGTTCAGGGTTTTTTCCAGTTCCTCTAGCACTGCCTTTTTTCGCGTCTGGTTGCTGTGAATTTCCAGACAAAGTTCCCCAAGCCCAGCAGCATCCAGCCTGCCTTTTACTACCTGGAGGGCTGCCATTTTTTCACTTACGAAAAGTACGCTTTTCCCATGAGCGATCAATTCTGCAATTGTGTTTGCAATGGTCTGGGACTTGCCGGTTCCCGGAGGTCCCTCCACTACGAGGTCCTTTCCCGCCTTTACATCTTCAATGACCGCAATCTGGGACGAGTCGGCATCCATTATAAGATAAGCGTCTTTCGCTGACAGTTTCAGGTCAACTTCTTCTTCCAGGAAGCCGGAAAACTCACGCTCAGGATCCTGCGGGTTAAAGATTTTCTGGATCAAAGGATGCTCTGCAGGAGACATATCCTCAGGCCAGGTTGCAGGGTCAAGATCCTTATACATAACAAACTTTCTAAAATTGAAGAGATCAAGATAGACTTCAGGGAGCACTTTCCAGTCGTTTCTTTCACGGATAGCTGCAGATACGGCCTTGAAATATTCTTCAACTCCCGCTACCTCTTCAGGAATCTCAAAATCCGGGATCCGGATCCCAAATTCTTTCATTTTTGCCTGCAGGGTAATTGAGGTGAAGATCTCGTCTCCTGTCCACTGGATAGTGAAGTTTCGGCCCTTACCTATTCTTTTAAGTTCAATAGGAATTAGGAGAAGAGGAGCCTTCGGATTTTTTACGGAAGACTTGATTTCATTCCACTGCAGGAAACCCACGGCCAGGTAAAGCACAGGATATCCCTGTTCCTCAAAGATGGAATTGGCCTGGTTAAAGACGTAAAAAAGCTTTCTATCGAGGATTTCACTGTCATCCGGAGTTTCCAGGAAAGCTTCGGAACGGGAACTCTGGGACTTATTCTTTTCTTCGGGAGTAAGAAATTTTCCTATTGTCTTCAAAAGCCCGTTTTCGTTGTCAGGGGCATCGTCTTCTTTTTCCTCTCCATCTTCAGCTTTATTGCTTTTTCTGGATCTTGTTTTTGACCTGAACCTCATTGATTTTTCCTGGAGAACAAAAAGCTTATAGATTTCCTCAGGAGTTCTGTCTGCAATTGAAACGGTCCTTTTCTGCGAAGGGCGGTAATTGAGAAGGTTATTTCGAAGGGATAGATCAAGCAAATTCTGCCTTAATGCTTCCAATTCCTTAATTACGTCTACCATAAAAATACCAGGCCCTTATCAAATAATAATGAAATATAATATTGATAATAATAATACAGGATGTTTGCTCATAAATTTATTGTGTTCTGTTTATCTCAAATTCAAAGAGGCTTATAAATGCAGCTGAAGGAGGACAAAGCTCCTTTAGTAATAACTAAACGTCTTTTATAATATCGCAGGTTTTAGAATAATTACTTTCGAATAATTTCCTTATATATCTGAAAAACTATTTCTTTAAAACTATTTCTTTAAAACTATTTCTTTACTATTAGAGTTTTTCTCTAATCTTATGAATTTATTTTAACTTTGGTACTGTCAAACTGTCGATCTTTCAAACGGTTGCATTACGATCTACCTGACGTCTATCTTCTTTAATTATTCGTTTTTTTATTATTGTTTTTCTTTTATACCAAAATTTTTCATATCTATATTCTGCTTATTCAAAGCGGTGTTCACTTTATTTTGTCTCTGCTTCCGGCAAGATCTGACTTCCCAATTATTTTTTCCTTGAAGAAAATTCCGCTTTCTATCTCTTTCTCATCTTCCAGGCTCACAAGAAGAGAACTTAAAAGAATAAGAATGCAGCCGAGAATGGTTTTAGTAGAAACAGGGTCCTTAAAAAGAATATACGCGAAAAAAATCGCACTTACCGGCTCAAGAAGGGAAATTATGCTTGCATTCTGGGCTTTGACGTGTACAAGCCCCGTAAAGTAAAGAATGGAACCTACAGACGTGATCATTACTCCGAGAAACAGGAGGACAGGCAGGTTCTGAATCAGGGATGTCGCAGATGCCTGCCTCACAAAAGGAATTAAAACCGCAAGGGTTACGCACGTTGAAATGAAAAGCTGTTCAAGACCTGAATATTCGTCCCTGAGGTAACGGGAAGTCATAATAATGCAGGCATAGAAGAAACCTGAAAATAGTCCCATTAAGACCCCCAACATATATCCGGATCCGCCGTCGGAAGAACCTGAAACAAGATTCTCCGGACCAACTACGATAACCACACCCACAAGAGAAATGATAAGGGCAGCAAGGCTCTTCTTGCTCGGCTTTTCTTTCAGAAGAATAGGAGCTATAAGTAAAACGTAAAATGGAGCTGTATAAAGCAGGAGCACTGATATTGAAACATTAATAAAGCTCACAGCTGTGTAATAAGAGAGCATAACGCCTGCCTGCCAGATCCCAAGAAGTAAAAGGGCTTTTCTTTTCCCCTTCAGCCTAATTCCTGAAATCTTTCCGGTTACTGCCAGGTAAACTGCAAGGGCGAGAAAACCGAAAAGGAACTGGTAAAAAACCACAGGTCCTGTAGCCATATCTTTAACAAATAAGAAGAAAATTCCTGCAAACCCAAAGATAACGGATGCGGCAATTACCTTGGCATTTGCTTTTATTTGCTGTGGTTCCATGACGCTCAAGATAGGGGATCAGGTTAAATAAGACTTTCTTAGTCTACTGAAAAATAATTTCAGGAAAGTTGGACCACTTACAACGTGTATTACAGGCTTTATTATCTCCTTTCAGTTTATTTCTAACAATAAATAAATTATGGAGCCTTCCTTTGTACTCATTTGCCTTTTTTTCTCTCCGTTTTCTGTACAGCTTTCTTTAACTTCTTCTCGAAATGCCAACCGAAGATATAGTAGAATCAGGCTTCGGGATCTTATTTTTCACCCCAATTATCCTGACAATCACAAGGCTGATCTCAAAAAAGATTACCATGGGAACGGCAACCATCAGCTGGCTAAAAATGTCTGTCCCAGGGGTGATGAAAGCTGCAACAAGCAAGGTGAGGACATAGATATGCTTTCTGTAGGTAACAAGAGTCTGGTGCTGTACAAACCCGTTCCGCGTAAGGAAAGTGAGCACTATAGGGAGTTCGAAGACCAGGCCGAAGATCGCTACGGTTGTTGCTATAAATGAGATGAACTTGAAGATCGAATAAGTCGCAGTCACCCCTGATTCTGCTGCATCCAAGTAGAGGAATTTAAGAAAAATGGGCAGCATCAGGAAGTAAGCATATGCAGCTCCAAGGACAAACATGACAATGACTGCCAGACTCAGGAAAATGAACTGGCCCTTTCCAATGGTTATTGGAATTCGAACGGAGTACCGTTTCGAAATAGCCCGATAAATATAGAATGCAATAAGAGGCAGGGTAATGAGCAGTCCTATTATCATAGAGAGCTTTAGCTCTAGCATCATTACTTCCAGAGGAGATACATAAACCAGCTTTGCACCCTCAGGTAGGAGATCATTTTTCATCCTTGTAATAATCGGGCCCGTAAACTGAAAGGAGATAATAATGCCTGTAAAAAGGACCGCAGCAATCACAAGCAGCTTTTTTCGCAGGGCAAGCAGGATTACACTCAGATTTTCAACAGCTTCAGACATATGGAGTACCTATTCGGAAAAGCAAAAGGAAATTAGGGATTCAATTTTCAGGAGACTAGTCCATTGAGGGATTACTATCAAATATTTTCCTCTTGCCCATTTTGTTTTTTCACTTTGTTTATCAAGTTTTTGATGGAATCTATCTATCCTTTCCTGTATTATAAATATTCTAGTTATTTTGGATTAGATTCGATCTGGTTTTATATTAATATCCCGAGCCAGTTAATGTTTAATTATCGTACTAGATTGCATTAATATCTTTGTTATATTTTATTAATTGCCTTAATCAGCTGTATTGCACATTTCGAACCCTGGCACTCTTGTACCACTATGCTATACTAAAAGGTCATTTTGTTGATATAAGGTTAATAAAATGTCCAATAGTCAAATAT
>JADGNM010000435.1 GCA_017883485.1 Methanosarcina sp. | reverse complement strand
TTCTGTTAAACTTACTTTGTTGAGGTTGACGGCTTTCATCCCCCACCTGTCGGCTTGATAGCCTCCGAGGAAGGGGACTTCCCGCCTTCATGTTAAAACTTTTTCTATGTAAATAATATGAAAGCAACAGTTATAAGCAAGCTCCTGTTGATCTTTCTTAATAGCAGTAAGCATCAACTCACCATGCTCGTTTACACATTTTTTAAGATTTATGTATTCTACCAATGCTTCTTCAAGTTCCATTTTTGTGACCCCCATATCAAATAATTTTAAATGTTTTTATAAGCAAAAAAGAAGTATTTAAGAGTGAGTTTCCCCACCCCATGGCTCTCTTTTTACATCAGATAAAACTGCACTTCCCGTCACTGATGCAAACACGGCATTCTCGCTTGGATATATCAAACGTTTAAGTAAATATTTTTCGATGTTCAGTGTATTAAAGCCAATCGTTATTATCCTCTGCATTCCACTTAAATGATCCATTAGTAATTAATTTTAACCATAATTATTTCATTGTAAATTTTTTTACATTAATAATTAAACTAAAAGTATATAAAATTTAGGTAAACAAGTACATAATCCTAATGTTATAATTACTATTCAGGTGCTTGAGTATGGTAGTAGTTGGACTTTCAAGAAATAAGGATACCCTGGAATCAGTAAAAGCAGCACTGGAATTGGCAGGGGGACTTGGAATAAAAAAAGGATCCACTGTGCTGATCCGGCCGAATGCGAACACTGCAGACCTGCCTCCGGGATCGACAAATCCCGAGGTGTTGAGAGGAGCTATCCGGGCAGCAAAGGAATATGATCCTGAAAAGGTCATTGTGGCCGAAAAATCAATGACCACGCTGGATACGGAGAAAGTGCTTAAGGAACTTGGGCTCTGGCAGGTCGCAGAAGCCGAAGGAGTAGACGAGATCCTGACTTTTGACCAGATGAAACGGCGGCACGTGGAGCCTAAGGGAGCTTATTCCTGGCAATATGGGTTCGACGTGCCTGAGTTTCTGGAGTCAATCGATTACATGATCGCTCTGCCGGTGATCAAGACCCACTGGACTGCAACGTTTACGATGGGCCTCAAGTCACAGATAAGCATCACAGCAGACAGGGACCGGCGACAGTTACCTCATGGGCAGGGCTGGGATAAGCTTTTCGGGAATATGATTGCCGAGTCAAACCTTGTTCACAAGCCTGACTTTTATATCTCGGACGCTACGAAATGCTTTGTTACAGAGGGCCCTAATATAGGGACCTTAAGGGAGCCTGATATCGTGCTGGCAAGTTCGGATGTAATAGCAAATGATGCAGTCGGACTTGCTCTTTTGAAAACCCTGGGCACGGTCCCCAAAATCCAGAACCATTCCATCTGGGCTCAACCCCAGATTAAAAGGGCGGTGGAACTCAATTTAGGGGTCCACAGCAGGGAAGAAATAACTATAAAAAGCGTGGGAGCAGGGGAAATAGAGGAAATTATTGCCAATCTTGCCTGAAGCGGTCTGAAAAGATGTATCGGAAAACTTCTGGCGATAAAATCTTGCATGAAATAAAAAAGGAAGCTCAACCTGATCCCAAGGGCGGGGAAATTCTTGAGATCCTCAGGAGCACTGCAGATCCGGAGAGAACTGCCGTATGAGCAAATACGGGATAAACACTGAAAAGGCACTTGGAGTTTCCATGCCCTTGCTCAGGCAGACGGCAAAAAAGCTCGGGAAAAGCCATTCCTTTGCTCTTGAACTCTGGGCATCAGGAATTCACGAAGCCCGGATTCTTGCCTGCCTGGTGGAAGAGCCTGCACTTGTTTCGGAGGATCTGGCTGAAGTTTGTGTAAAAGATTCAATTCCTGGGATCTATGTGACCACAGCTGTATCAACTTCTCTGGAAAACAGGTTTTGCACACAGGAAATGCCTGGAATGGAGTTTGCGTGACGAGGAGTTTGTTAAAAGAACAGGCTTTTCCCTGATGGTGACCCTTGCAGTCCACGACAAGAAAGCCTCTGATGAAGTTTTCGAGCAGTTCTTGCCGGTAATATCCAGGGGACGGAGGATTCCAGAAATTATGTCAGAAAGGTGGTTAACTGGGCTCTCCGGCAGATCGGAAAGCGGAGCCAAAGCTTGATGAAAGAGTAGAAACTTTATATTTGTGAGTTAGTCCTCTTGAGCGAAGCAAAGCGTAGCGAAAAGGACACCGTGCTCCCGAAGCGGAACTCGGGAAGCGGAACTCGGGAAGCGGAACCAAAGCTTGAATACAAAAGCAATAGAAACAGCTCGCAAGCTGCAGACCTTGAATTCAAAAACTACTCGCTGGATAGCCTCAGATTCCCTGAGAGAACTGGGAAGGGAATCTGTCAAGAAAAAGTTGGGGCTATAAAGAGTTTTTTAACAAGAAGGCGAGAAGTCCCCTTCCTCGGTAGATGCAGTTTACCGCATCAGACAGGTGGGGGATGAAAGCCGTACACTTCTCAACAGTTAACCGTTATTGATTCTGAGTAATTTCTTATACTTTCGAGTTAATAAATTATTGTTATTTTTAGCTCTCTCACACCCTTGAGGTAATATCAAAGCTGAGATAGCCGGATAACGAACCGTCAGGTACACCTTTCTAAACTTAGACTATGGGTTCTACAGAGAAGTTATGTAGGTAAAAGTGTAAACGGTGAACAGCGAGCTTGACAGGATATTTCGCAATGGGAGGTTGTGAAACCTATTGCAAAATGCTTTGTGGACGAGCTTTC
>JADGNM010000434.1 GCA_017883485.1 Methanosarcina sp. | reverse complement strand
AAAAGGCAGCAGAGCTCGTAGTTGATCCAAATAGATACAAGAATCTCAATTATCCTTATAATAATTTAAAGCGTGTACATATCGATACACACTTCGTTCTGCTTTTTTCAGTTGATGAAAAAGCAAAGACTGTAACATTAGAAGAATTTGTGCATCACGATGATGCTTATAAGTGATCTTCTGGCTGACTCTCGGGCTATCAGCCATTCAGAAGAGTAAAAACGTGCCCTTAGTTTAGCTGGGTCACGTTATTCCCAGTGCCCGTGGTATGAACTTGGAGTGAATTTAACCGCTGAAAGCGCGGAAAACGCGGAAGAAAGGGGGCACAAGTAAATCTTAGAAAAAGTTCCGAATTCAGGAAATAATTATAGAAGCTTGATAAATTCCTCTTCAGTCATCCCGGCTTGCCGGATAATGGATTTAAGGGTTCCTGCAGGAATCTCAGGATGATCAGGGATGATAACTATTCGTGTTTCATTTGGAGCTATCTTTTTCATTTTGATATGGCTTCCTTTCTGGGATACGACCTGGAACCCCTGGCTGCTTAGTGCCCTGATAACTTCACGAACTGACGGGGTGGGAAGTTTTGGCATGGGAAGAAACCTCTACCGTCGTGGTAAAAATCTGTCCGGCTACAGGTACCTGAGCGTCCTCGTCCTCAAGATAAAGCTCAATTGCTTCTTTCAGGTTCTCAATGGCTTCTTCTATTGTTTCTCCCTGGCTTGCAATATCAAGCTCAGGACACCAGGAAACATACCATTTTCCTTCCTTCTGGACAACAGCTGAAAATCTATACGTCTCTTCCATAATTAAGAGATTCCCGCAAGGCTATAAAACATTTCTCTTGCAGATGGCCAGCCTAGCATGAGATTTCTGATCGCATGTTCACTTGCACCAGGGGAGTCTTTGCAGAGAATTTAAACCTGCGAGCGGGGAAAGATATAGGAGCTGCCCGCCCTGAAATATAATTTTACAGTTATATCTCAGCCAGGCTTCGGGTTGAATACTCGCGTCTTATTTTCCAGAAATTCCCAATTCTGCCCTCACGAGGATAAAATCTCTTTAATACAAACCGCTGAAAATCAAAAACACTGAACTAAGGGATAAGGCACGGTTTTTTCCGCGTCTTCGGCGTTTTCCGCGGTTATAAAACGAGATTATGCTTTCCATGCCCTTCAGTACTTTTCATAGTAATAAATAAAGGTTTAACGTATGCTCTCCCGTATGCAAAATAAGGAATATTATTTCCCTGGAACTCAACTTCTATGCATAACTTTCATTGAAGGGTTACTTGCTTTATTGCAGGATAGATCCTGGGTTCAATGTGAGCAGAGATCGCCTGAGAAATGGTTCTCAAAGCGTCATTCCCAACTTCCTGCCCTACAACGATTCCATCATCCTTAACCCCAAAATACAATTTGCCTTCCTGGTGCTTGTTGAGCATGGCAACTATGGAGATTATGGCCGGTTTCAGTTGTCCAGTGGATTTTTTCAGTTCAAGGGTTTCTGATTCTTTCAGCTTGAAATAAGGGTCAATAACCGGGTCCTGCAAACTATTCTTGTGTCTTTAGGATAATATTCAGATTTTATAAAAGTAAGGGTTTTAAAATTTTTTAATGTTCACTTGAAATACTATGAACTTGACCCTTTTTGCTCTGGATTTAGATCTCGTTTTCTGTCTGAAAAGTACCCAATAAATCTGGATGCCTTAGCATTATCCGAAAAGTAGAACAGTTCATGTTTTAAAAGTTTAAAGGTAGCAATATGAGTATCCGTTCAGGCTGTGCTATTGCATATTATACGACAGTAGTCACAGCACTTTCGGATAAGCTCTTGTACACAACAGAAAGAGTCACCACGCTACCTTATATCCAAAAACCGTGTCCATACATCCTTGGCACAACCCAGTAGTCTTGAATTCCTTCATAAACACTTCGTTTCTGAATTCTTTTTCGTCGACTCTCTCTGAACATAACGGACATCTACAATCTCTAACTTTAGCGACTGCATGCCTAAATCTTGATGCTTTTAGAAATCTCTTTCTTTCTATTTTCATGCTAATCACCGTATCATTCCATTAAACTAAATGTCGTCCTCCATGCACCACCCAAATAAAAGCAAAAACACAGGTAGTTCACAGGTATTTCACAGGCAGTTCTATTCTGCCATGATCAACATGTCTTTTCCTTGCAACCACCCAAATTAAAAACAAAATACAGGTAAGATACAGGTGGCTACATTCCCCAGGCTCAAATGCAGAATGCTCTGCGGTATCCGAATCAAAAACAGTATACACGCAATGCTTGCATTTAATGTTTTAATCCTTATTGTAATATGTCTTACTCACATAAAACATATGGCCTGATACTAATTTAAATCTATTGTATTTTTTGGCTTTGCACCTAAAGGAAAAACGAATATGAAGTATGCAACCTTGATATTGATCTCGATTAAATACCGAGTATAAGTTACCTATCTAGCGTTATTATAAGTTCAGCTTCAATCGTTTGTTCTAGCAAGTCACTATCAACGTATTCATAATGAGAGCCTATATTTACTAGTGTCGAGTCAACAGCAAAATGTCGTGTAAAATCGAATGCGACAATTCAGAATAATTCAATCCTTGAGGATGGACGCGACACTAGTGCATCGATTCCTAATTAATTCCTTTTTAGATTGTGATTCCACCAGGCATTTCATCCATTTCTTCCATTTTATATCTCCATGTAAATAGAAC
>JADGNM010000433.1 GCA_017883485.1 Methanosarcina sp. | reverse complement strand
TTTGAACATTCTCTCGGGACGATGCACCTTGCCTCTCTGCTGATTAAGAATCTTGATTCAATTGAAGAGGATAAAAAAATAGAGATAAAAGCCGCATCTCTTCTGCATGATATAGGGCATGGACCTTTTTCCCACGTTACGGAGAATATTATTGATACGTATACGCGGCGCAGGCATGAAGATATAAAGGAAGTGCTTGTAAAAGGGGAAATCGGGGAAGCATTGAAAAAATATGGGGTTTCTCCGGGAAACGTTGCAAAACATGTCAAAGGGGAAACATCCGTAGGGCAGATCGTTAGCAGCGAGATTGATGTTGACAAAATGGATTATCTTGTCAGGGATGCCCATTACACAGGTGTTGCTTTCGGAGTTGTGGATTATAACCGTTTGATAAACAAAATGGATTTTTACGAAGACAGACTCGTTGTTGAGCAGGGAGGATTAAAAGCTGCCGAATCTCTCCTGGTCTCACGTTTCTGGATGAACACATCTGTCTACTACCATCATGTAACCAGAATTGCGGAATCCATGTGCTCCAGGGCAGTCGAATACATGATAGAAAACCAGGAGCTTGACCCGCCCGGGCTCAGGCAGATGGACGATATTGACCTTGTTGCAGCCATGAGAAAGGCCACAGGATACGCAGGAGAACTTTCAAGGCGGCTGGATGCCCGCAACCTTTATAAACGGGCGCTGTACGTGGGACTGGAAGATGCAGGAAAAGGCGTACTCAAATACCGCGACAAAATTCAAAGGGCAGAAAACGAGATTGCAGAGCTCGCAGGGATTGATCCTCAGTATGTACTTGTGGATATTCCAAAGACACCTGAGATGTTAGAAATGAGGGCGATGATAAAGACCGACCATAGAATGATCCCGCTTAATGAAGCTTCCCATTTTGTGTCCATCCTTCAGGAAGCCCATATGGACAACTGGAGAATGGGAGTTTACAGCCCAAAAGAACACTGCGAAGCCGTGGGAAAAGCTGCAAGGGACTATTTTGATGTTAAGAAAACCATAAAACAATTTAAACTGACTGACCTTAAACTGACTGATCTGTGAGAGGATGAAGAAAAAATCGGAAAATCTTGAGATGCTGGGGTAGAAATTTTGTTTCGGATTATGCGTAAAGTCGGCAGAATTGAAATAATACTTGAAGCAAAGAAAATCGGAAATGATTGCCTGCTGACCCTTACGGGTGGAAGGGAACACGTTGGGGCTGTCGGCATAGGGCATTTTGACGAAAAAAGCCAGAGAGCAAGCTCGTCAGTGGTAACGATGCCCGGACACCGGGAAGAGCAGCTTGCTCTGCAGGGTGCAAGACAGGTTAGCAGGGCTACGAAGAATACAACGGTATTTGTTGCCGGCATCCATCAGGAGAATATCGGCCCCGAAGAGATTAAAGATGTAGTTTCAGCCGCAGAGGAAATGATAGCAGATTTTATCACCTTTTGTGAGAAGACAGATCTGATAGGGAGAAACGGATAATGGAAATAACGGTAGGAATCAGCGGAGCCTCAGGGGTTCGGTACGGGATCCGCCTTCTTGAAATATTGGCGGAAAAAGGAATCAGGACACACCTTATTTTGACTGACGCAGCAAAACAGATAATGGAGATTGAAACTGACTACAAACCCTCCGATGTGGAAAAACTTGCAACCTGTAGCTATTCTCAGAAAGACTTTTCAGCGCCAATAGCCAGCGGCTCATACAGGACAGCGGGAATGGTTATCGCTCCCTGCAGCATGAAAACTCTGGGGGCAGTTGCAAACGGAGTATCCGATACCCTCCTTACAAGGGCTGCAGATGTATGCCTGAAAGAAGAGAAGAAACTTATCCTGATGACCAGGGAAACCCCTCTTAATCTCATACATCTCGAGAATATGGTTCGGGCTAAAAAAGCAGGAGCAAGCATTCTCCCAGCCTGTCCGGGTTTCTACTCAAGGCCAAAGACCCTCGAAGACCTGGTAGATATTATGGTAGGAAGAGCTCTTGATCTGCTGGGAATAGAAAATGACATTTATGAACGCTGGAGTGAAGGAAAATAAGCCAGGGAAAAAACCGGGATCCGAAAAAGCGGATTAAGCGGAATTTCGATTTGCAGAGAAAGAATGACAGGTTCATGTTCTAACGGCTTTGCACGTAAAGTATCTTTTGCACGTAAAGTTTGAGACTTGCACGTAAAGTCTGGACTTTATAAGATGTTAGGATTTTGGAAGTAGCAAGAATAGTTTTTATTCAATACTAGATTAATAATATTTTTTTAACAGTTTGTATACAAAGCCCCATATAAAAACAAATTCTGCACCAATCATTGATTCTAAAATTTTTTGGAAATAAAAGAAAATTTATCAAATGAACTATGGATATTTTTCTAGGATTGTTTTTTCTTTTTCATATATTCAAACTGATTTAAATTAAAATCCTGACAATTCAAGTATCCACTTGAAGCATTTTTCTTTAAATCATTTTTAAAAATATCCAATGCTCTTCTTTGATCTATAGCCCCCCAGTAGTGACTTACAGATAAATCGAGCATGAGTAAATTTCCCTGTGATCCTTCTTTCCTATAGTACTTTCTCTGTCTTGTTCTCCCTTTATCATGAAGACATCCTTGAAGTAAAAGATTAGTAAGATCACTAAACTGAGATCTACCAATTGTAAAATAAACATTTGCAGGAATGGGCTTAGTTTTATCTTTATTTCCTGTTTCGGTTTTCATGTTTTTGATTTTAATTCTTTT
>JADGNM010000432.1 GCA_017883485.1 Methanosarcina sp. | reverse complement strand
AAATACTTTCTTTGTTCAAATAGTTTTCAAATGAGTCCTCAAAGAGGACTCCTTTGTACACTATATTTGTTTTACTCACAAAACGAGATGTTTTCATCTGTTTTTATATAAATATATGTATGAATTTGCATGCTATGGAATAACGAAAAAATGAATAGTTTTTTAAATCAAAGTCCTAATTTGAGAGCCTCACAATAATGAAGGATTAACTATAAATCATCGATTGATGCCCAATCTGAGAACAGTTGTTTAGATTAAAGTAAAAGTTTATCCAGAAGTCCAAAATTAGCTAAAAATTTGATTTTTTGAGCTTATGTATGTTTGGCAGATGAACTCGATAACTAAGTTTTCCAAAAATTATTTTTTTAGCTTATTGTAACTTTATTGTTAGTGATACCTTTTTTGATAATAGATACCTTTATACATTCTATCATACCTCTTACATTTAGTTTCTTGCTAATAATAAACGATAACAGCTAATGCAGCACCTAAAAGAGCTAAGAGAGGAATCGAGCGCGAAAAGAGTTAGAAAGAATAGGAAAGATATGGGCCGATGACTAAAACCGAAAGAAGAACAAAAGTGACTGGATTTAGGAGAGTTTTAGGACAATTTGAGGAAATTTAGGCGCCTCCTGCTTAGATTCGGGTGAAAATATGGAAAAATATGATTATAGCGAACTTGGGCTGAAAGCCGGGCTTGAAATTCACCAGCAGCTGGACTCAAGGGAGAAGCTTTTCTGCAGGTGTCAGACCCTGATAAGAGATATAAGAGATTCGAACTTTGAGTTTTTCAGGTATCTCAGGGCTACGGAAAGTGAGATGGGAGAAAAGGATAGGGCTGCGGTGGAGCAAACCAAGATCAGGAGAGAGTATATTTATAAGGCTTACGACACAACCTGCCTTATAGAAAACGACGAAGAGCCTCCAAGAGAACTCAATAAGGAAGCCCTGGATATTTCTCTAGAGATTGCGAAGCTTTTTCGCATGAAACCTGTCGACCAGATGCATGTCATGAGAAAGATCGTGGTGGATGGATCGAACACGAGCGGGTTTCAGAGGACTGCTTTTCTTGCAAGCGATGGGTATATTGAAACTTCTGAAGGTCACTGCGGAATTGACAGCCTCTGTGTTGAAGAGGAAGCGGCGCAGAAAATAGAGGAAATCGGCGATTCGATCACATATTCTCTGGACAGGCTGGGAATTCCTCTTGTAGAAATTGCGACTTCACCGGATATCAAGTCCCCCCGTCATGCAAGAGAGGTTGCCGAGCAGATAGGAATGATCCTCAGGTCTACAGGCAAGGTAAAAAGAGGGCTTGGCACCATCAGACAGGATGTAAACGTCTCAATTGCTAGAGGCGCAAGAGTGGAGATAAAAGGAGTACAGGCTCTCGACCTTATAGAAGATATTGTCCGCAGGGAAGTTGAAAGGCAGCTTAACCTTCTTTTCATCAGACAGGAACTTCTCGAAAGAAAGGCCTTTGTCTGTGAGGAAATATATGATGTGACAGCTCTTTTCATAGATACAAAGTCTAAAGTCCTGCAAAAAGGCTTAAAGAAGGGCACAATTCTGGCTGCTCTTCTCAGAAAATTCAACGGGCTTATAGGCAAAGAAATCCAGCCCGGAAGAAGGCTAGGCACTGAGTTCTCGGACAGGGCCAAGACTTCAGGCGTAGGAGGCATTTTCCACACGGATGAACTTCCCAACTATGGGATAACTGAAAAGGAAGTCCAGGCTGTAAGAGATGCAATTGGTGCATGCTCTGAAGATGCCGTAATAATGGTTGCAGACGAACCAGAAAAAGCCAGGCTTGCGATTGAAGCAGTTATTAAAAGGGCAAAGGAAGCTATTGAGGAAATTCCTGAAGAGACTCGAAAAGCCCTTCCCGATGGGAGCACTGCCTATATGCGCCCCCTCCCAGGCGCTGCAAGGATGTATCCTGAAACCGATGTCCCTCAAATTGAAATATCGCAGGAACATTTCGATTTAATTGAGACTCCTGAACTTTTGACAGCCAGAGCAAAGCGCTTTTCCGCAGAAAGCGGCCTGAATAAAGAGCTTGCCGAAAAAACAGCTTATTCAAAATATCTTCCTCTATTCGAAAGCCTGATCGAAACTTATGGGAAAGATGAAAACAAGAAAGATGCAAACGTAAACTCAACCCTGATTGCCAGGACTCTTGTAGGGATCGTCCCTGAAATCCGTAGAAATGGGGTTGAGACAGACAATCTTACAGATGAGCATTTCAAAGGGCTTTTTGTAGCTATTTCAAACCAGGAAATTGCAAAAGAAGCTATTCAGGATCTTTTGACTGCCCTTGCAAAAGAACCCGAGCTGACAGTGCAGGAAGCGATCTTAAAGCTAGGACTCAGCACCTTTGATCCCGAGGAAGTCGAAAGCTTTATCAAAAAAATGGTCCGGGAAAAAGGAGACTTTATAAAGCAGAAAGGTCCAGCAGCTCTTGATCCCCTTATGGGTATCATCATGAAAGAATACAGGGGCACAGTAGATGGAAAAATCCTCAGTCACATGCTGAAGAAAGAAATAGATGCTTTTATTGACCAGGGGTAAAACCCTACCTTTTTTCTCATTCGACACTAGAGACGTTATAGAACCGGTTCCTTATGTACTCACAAGTTCCTTTTTTAGGAAACAGAATTTGTAACTATTCAGGTATCCTTGAAAGGTCCAAACTTTTTCCGGAACGGGGAAAATTGTATATAAAATGAGTTATTTTTATCCTTTATGAAACGTGAA
>JADGNM010000066.1 GCA_017883485.1 Methanosarcina sp. | reverse complement strand
AAAGCGATTAAAATAAAAGAATAGATTAAAAGAATAGATTAAAAGAATAGATTAAAAGAATAGATTAAAAGAATGAAATGCAGAAAACTGGTTTTATCAGAGCTTAAAGACTTTTGCAGCTTTTAAAGCATTAGAAACCATGTTTTCGATATCCATTTTCTTTTCTTCTATCATAATCAGATCGTAATTTGCCCCAATTTCGGGACGTTCCGGGACTGCAGTACAGCTGCCTGCTGATCGATTGGAGATATCATAGGTTCCAATCTTGCGGGCAATATCCATGATCTCTGTTTTGTCAAAAGCAATCAAAGGATGATAAATGGGAATAGCAAGCTGATAAATCTCGGCATGCATGTTAGCGGCAGTCTGGGAAGCTACCTGTCCAAGGGAAGAGCCTGTAATAATCCCACTTGCATTTTCTTTTTTCATAACCTCATAGGCTTCTCTGTACATCATGCGTTTGCAGAGGAGACAAGTATTTTTCCGATTGCATATTTCGATAAAAGACTGCAGATTAGGGCCATGCGGAATCTCATAAGTCCTGAACTGATGCCCTGGAGCCCATTTCTGAAGCTGTCTAATGCAATCAAAGGCACGCTCTCTTGCTGCACTCTGGGCATAAGGAGTATTGTTACAGAAAACCGGAATAATCATAACCCCACGTTTCATCATAAGCCAGGCAGCTACAGGAGAATCAAGCCCGCCTGAGATTAGAACTACCATGCTGCCCTGTGTGCCGAGGGGGAGCCCTCCAACTCCTTTAAACGTTTCCAGAAAAATATAAGCCAGTTTTTGCCGCATTTCAACGAATATTTCCTTATCAGGAGAACTCAGATTAACTCTAGGATTTACTCCGTTTTTTTCCAGAGAATTCCAGACAGCATCTCCACAGGCTTTACCTATATCTGCTGAAGAAAAAGGATGGTTTCCACTTCTTCTTGCTCTTATTGCAAAAGAATCACCTTCCTTAATAATATCCTGAGCTATATCTGCACAGATGCTGGCAGCCTTTTCAAGGCTGGGCTCTGTTGTCAATGCAGGAGAAGTCGAAACTATTCCGAAAACATCAGCTGCAGCTTCAGCAGCAGCACGAGAGTCAGCAGTCTCAATAAATATCCTGCCCCACTCTCTTCGAATTTGAGAATATGGAATTTCTCTCGATTCCAGCATTGCAGCAATATTTTTCATGAGAAGTTTTTCATACCAGTCTCGAATTCCACTGCTTTTAAGAGCAAGTTCTCCATAGCGAACTAGAACTACATCTGCCAAAACTTCAGTCTCGAGTTGAGAAGGATCAGAGCCTGAATTATCCACATTTTCTGTTGCATCCCTTCCTTCTCTCAAAATCTGAAAATAAGGTTCGATTTTTTCTTTTGTCATGAAAATAACAACCAGTATCAATGATTGACTTAAAATCGAAATTCTAAAAATAGAATTATCATCTCATTTTATATGAGTAGTGTCGTTTCTACCCATATTTGTTTAATAGTTGTTAACTTTGTATTCTGTTGTCTATAACATTACATACTGACACGACACCATACTTTGATTCAAAAGTATGTTCACAAACTTAGACTCATTTAGAGAGGTTCCATCATTTTCGTTGGTACGAACTCTTGATTTAGAATACGGTTTTTTAGTATTGTACAGAGATTTTCCGCTCTGACTCTGTCTGATTGCCGTAACTAAATCGGGATAGTTCCTTCATCTATTTCTATAGACCCCAGTCTTGCACGGAATACTCCCGCAGGGCACTGCAAGGTACAGGTACCGCAGTTAATACAGAGATCTCGATCGATAATGAAACGTTCTGAAATTGCTTCAGTAGGACATGTACGCATTGCAGGGCAATCCGGATGGTTCAGGCATCTGTCTTTGTCGATGCGAATAACTTTATCCGTATCATCCCAGATATGCCCATAGTTTACTTTTGAGTGTGCAGTACGTCCGTTTACATCAGAGACAGGTAAAGGAACGTCATGATCCAGAATTTTTAACCCGGAAAGGATTTCTTCATCAAGGACAGGAATCGGAACTGCCAGCGAGGTTAGACACTCAGGGCCATGTGAAGTTTTCATCCCGCCCATCATATGAGGATCCATACCTTTCATATCCGCAAATGCAGAGATGTTAGGTTTATCAGGACTTGCCCTGGTTCCCTTTCCCATAATATATCCATGGGCTCCATTTAAGAGTACTCTTGTACCTACACCTATTATCCTGTGAGAGGGGTCGTTCTGCAGGGGATTTATCTCACCGCATCCTGATACGGTTGTTTCCGTGAACGGACCTGTCAGACCTGTTACGGAGAATATACTGCTGATTGTGGTCGCAGTAGGATTTATTATTGCATGGTAGTTTTTAAACGCAAGTCTTGTAGTAATGATCCTGGCAAAATCGATATCATCAAGTGTAACCCTATTTTCATAGGTTCTGCCGTGTGCTTCAACAAAAATATCTATCTCTTTTCCTTTTACGAGATCCCTGAAAAGATGTCCTCCGCCATATCTGTCGTCTGCGTGCGATGTCCCGTTAATGACAAGATCTACGACTCCAAGGCGTTCATTAGGACAGGGACCGGGTTGAGCAGGCACGCCATTTAACCAGATGGCGTCTGCTTTCTCAAAACTGCACTTACCTGCAACAGGTAACATCATAACTGCCATTGTACCGGACATCACGCCAAATGTCGCGGTCGTAACCACGTCCACTTCATCGGCGGTCACTTTTTGACCATCTCGAACCATGGACTTGAGTTCGGCAGCTGTTAGAATTGTTGCCTCTTTGCGGGCGATTTTCTCATTTATCTCTTCAATAGTCTTCATAGTATCCCGATCTCTTCAATAGTCTTCGAATACTCCGATCTCTCAATAATCTTCATAATATTCTTATATCTTCAAGCCTGACATGAGTTCCAAAGGGCTTCTGGAAAATCATGTTCACAAGAGCTGTATGTGCAAGGTCAATCATGCAGTTGCCAGGCAGGAAGTACTGGCGGGTTCCAAGAGTGGGGGGTTTCTTTATAACACTGGCAATTCCTTCAAAAGCATGAACGTGATAAGCCTGGACATCGTGAGCATCTTCTTTTCGTGCTGCCATCGGGCCCACGGTATGACATTCAAGTACACCTGTGACAGGATTTGCGCTCAATACCCTCAGAGCATGATAAAGAGGGCAGCCAGGCCCTGCCGGACGGCCAGTTACAAGGTCTCCTTTTTTAATTCCCCACAGTTCCACAAGATCTGCCCTGAAAGGTACTATAAATTTGCGTGCTGAGGGCTCACCCGGGAACGGAAGAAGCACAAAATCATATTCTTTTCCTGCGACATCTACGCCGGAATAAGTGGTTTTTCTTGCCAGCATCGCGAGACCTTCCCCGGTCACAATATTCTCCTGGCCTACAATGTTCTCTTTGCTATAGAATGGACATAGTTCTAGCTTTGCCGATCCGTCTTCAAGACGATCAACAAAGTCAGAACAGGTCTGAGAGCCGCAAGCTCCACAGTCTTTACCCGGGGGATTCCATTTATTCACCATCAGTCACCTCTGTATATAGGCTCTGGCATATCCAGCGGCCGGATGACTCCAAAGTGGTTTTTCCATCCGATCTCTTTTTTACCTATACAGATCGTACAAACGCCTAGCGGAGGGGAGCCTCTGAGCACTACAGGTTCTGACCCCATGTCGGGATGATTGTCAATCCGCCTCATCAGGTATCTTAACCCAGTTCCCTGAACTGCATTTGTCTCAACAATATCAATGCTCGGGACAACTTTTCGGATACTTTCCCTGAAGACTTCTTTTTCTGCCTGTGATATGAGGTCTGTCTTGGTAACAACCGCTACATCTGCAAGAGCAAGCAAAGGTGCCATTTTGAGAGGTGAATTTGTTCCTGATATTGCGCTGATAACTGCTATTCCGAGAGAACCTGTTGTATAAGGAGTACACCTGAGACAGAGACCTGCACTTTCGATTATCAGAGTATTCCTTGAGAGGCTTTTGGCCCAGTTCAATGCATCGTCAAGGACCAGTATTCCCATGTGATCAGGACACACATCTCCGGAATATACTTTTTTGACAGGGATGCCAAATTCTTCCGCAAGTTCCACATCTTCCGTTGCATGTACAACATCAATTTTCAGAAATGCAGGGAGTGCGTCTTCGGGCAGATTTTTTATAATCTGGCGAATCACTGCAGTCTTTCCTCCACTTGGAGGACCTGCAATTATGAGAAGTTTCATTTATAGGTCACACCCTGTCCAACTGCAATCATCAAAGCTTCCGAAGAACCTGATGAAAAAGCAGTTCCCAGTCTGATCTTCTCTCTTATTTTATTGAGTCTTTCATCAATTAATGCGAGGTCTTCAACAAGATCCTGTTCCTGTCCTGTCGGCTCGATTATAGATGAAACTCCTCCATACCTCATCACTATGCGCCTGTCTGCTGTAAGAGCGAGGTACGGATCGTGTGTTACAAGGACGACAGCTTTGTTTCCTCCTTGAATAGACTGCATAACACGGTTTTTGAAAATGCCTGCATTTTCTATCTCATCGAGAAGAAGTATTGGAGTGTCGCCAATTATAAGTGCGTCTGCGATCATAAAAGCCCTGGTCTGGCCTCCGGATAAACCGCTCATTCGACTTTT
The DNA here is from genome assembly GCA_017883485.1 of Methanosarcina sp. Lineage (GTDB taxonomy): Archaea > Halobacteriota > Methanosarcinia > Methanosarcinales > Methanosarcinaceae > Methanosarcina. The sequence goes on along the minus strand of JADGNM010000066.1, from coordinate 5,297 downwards.
AAGGCTGATTTCTTCTCCTGTAAATGTATTTGCAAGATTTATTGTCTCAGCAAGCAAATATTCCCTTCCGGGTCGGCGTGCTCTTATATGCATTATCAGGAATTCTTCGACTGAGAGATCTGCTAGACAGCGTGTGTTCTGGGTTATCAGGGCAATAGGTTTGAAAGCTGGCTCCCGTACAAAGGATTCGGGAGGGACTTCTCCATTAATGAGAATATATCTACCCGTTACAGTGTCTCCCTGTGCCAGAGTTTCAATATCATTAATTAAGGCTGATTTCCCTGAGCCTGTAGGGCCTACTATTGATAAAGTATCCCCTGGTCTTATCACTATGCAGTCAAATCCTTCCTTTTCTCCAAATCTGTTTTTTCCAGACTGAATGGTAAGAGTGAATTCTGGTATCGTGGATTTTTGTGTCATGTACACAATAATTTAATCTTGATTTTATAAACCTTTCCAAAAATTGCGTGAAATTATCCTTTTTAGGATATATTTGTATGATATATTTCCGGAAAAGGCTTAAAATTGAAAAAAATAGGAAAGAATCAACTAATTCTAAGCTGTGACTTCCTCAGCATTTGTATGAGAAATTAATTTTGCAATAGCTAAGCCCAAAAAGGGGCTGACTGCCGAGGCTAAACTGAAATTAATCACACTAATTCAAACATCCCGATGGGGTGTGAGATCGCAACCAGTGCAGAGCAGACACATAGTACGCGATTTATCTGCACAGAGTGATTGGCGATCAAGCATTTCTCTCAGCATATTCCCCAGCCTAAAAAGCCTTTCAGCATCTGGCCTATTGATATTTCCCATGTTATCTCTAAGAGGATGAGGGGATATGGGTCTGAGTATGGGGATTATGCATCTTCCGGTGAGGCGCTCTATACCCTTCCGGACTGTCTCATCACTTTCTCCAAGGCCGATTATAAAGTTAGAAGAGACCCTGTTTCTGCCAAATATATTAACTGCATTATCAAGTGCTTCGAGAACTGCTGGGAGCGAAAGATCCGGACAAAAACGACGGAATAACCCGGGATCCATAGTTTCGACATTATATTTTACTTCGCATGCACCTGCAAAGTAAAGCTCCTCTGACGAATCTTTTGTGGGGTAAACAGATACACCGATTGGAAGATCGTAATCACGTGCGAGCTGCTTTATAATGCCTGCTGCCCTTTTTACTTCTTTTTCCGGAGAAACGGCTACACCGCTGGTCAAAGAAATTGCCTTCAACTCACCTGTTGAATAGGCCTCCGCAACCATCTGCTGAACCTTTTCACTAGTTTTTACCTCACCTTGCAGTTTCGGTACAGGGCAGAACTGGCAATCGTATATACACTTTTCTGATATCGTGATGTATGCCTGTTCAGGACAGTGGCAAAGAGGACGCTCAAGCACGCCACTAGCAATTACAGAATCCCCTTTAACAACGACCACATGATCATCTTCTGGTATCATGCGCAAAGGAGACAAATCATTAATTGTAAGTCTAACCCTTCTGTTTCCTGCCCTGAGAAAAATGGAAGAGCCACCTGCGCCGGGTCCGGCTGTAGCCGTGGTCTTAAACTGGTCAGGAAGAAGAGATTTGTCTACCTGAACATTTCCTATGCTTATCAGGTCTGCCTTAATACTGGCATTCAGTTCGGTTTCCATATTGACACACTTCATGGAAGTCAAATACTGCAATGTAATGTTAAATACAGTAATCTGTACTTAAATGGTGTTTACAATTGTGATCTATATATATTAACAATTGTGAACTATATTATAATAACAATTGTGAATTTAAAAAGGTTGTGATGATATCCAATTTAATGAATAAGACGAATATAAAAGGTCATAAAAGAAGAAATTTTTCCCAAAAATCGAAAATTGGGGAGGACTTGACCCATTAGATCTCTCATAGAGGACGTGTTTAAATTAGCCAAAAAAGCATGCAATATGGAGAATTTACACGATATACAATGCGCTCTGTAAAAAAATACTGCTCATTGGCTGTATTTTTGACAGGAGCAGTTATTGCTTTTTCTATTAATGATAAAAAGATGCTATAATGCTTGGCTGAGAGTTAGGAAAAAAAGAACTATAGAATCCTAATAGATTTGAAAAATCTCTTTTAAGGCTTGATATAAAGATCTCTTCCTATATTATCTGGGTCCCGTTTTCTCCTATTTGACGACGTCATTGAGGCCCTGCGGACAATGCTTCACTCCATGGGAAATCTTTCTTCATGGATTCATTTTTAGTTACCTGTTCTATATAACCAGGATCAACCTTAACATCTGATGTAGAATTTGTATACGCATAACTTCCACCGGTATTGTTTGAAAGGCAGTTGTTTTCAAGTATAAATGAATGAGTACCGTTTAGCTTATTGAATATTGCATATCCTTTTCCGGCCGCATGACTGGGTTGTGTGTTAATCATTATATTATTTTTAACAATTGTTTTATAGCCTGAGCCAGGGGCTTTAAAGTTTAAAACCCTTTTATGGGCAATAGCTGCACCGTAACATCCGTCGAATAGGTTATTTTCTATTCGAGTATTATTAAATCCGTTAAGAACTAAACCTCCCGCCCAATCAGCACCCTGGTCAGTGCCCGCTTTGTAAAACTTATTATGATGGATGTATATATCTTTCGCTGAGTCTCTGGAATATTTAGATCCATAACCTGTAATCCAGATTCCTGCAGCATTGGTCTGATTAAGCAAATTGTTACAGATTTCGATATCGTCCATAATGATCGACGAATCTGATTGCTGGACTTGGATACCTGCTCCTCCTTCTCCTTCGGAGTTGATGATATTGTTATTAAATCTCACATGATTTGTGTTATAGATTCTCAAACCACTATTTGTTCTGCATGTTATATTGTTGTTCCAAGCTTGCACATTTGAAGAATAGATAATATAGAGGGCGTCGTGGCCTAATTTGTACACTGTGTTGTTGTAAAACTCAATGTTTGAACTTTTTGAAACTTTGAGACCGTCTCCGTGGCTGTCATGCAAATACATATCGTGAACTTTTATGTTTTGGGAGTTAACAAAATACATTAGATTGTAATATCCTTTTCCATTGTTTTTATCACTGTTATTGTCATGGTTTCCGTCAATCTCAAAACCCTTTATAGTGATATCTTGATCTCCTGCACTGTCCATTTGCGTAATTAAAGGCTTTTCTTCCTTCCAGCCTGCTTTATCTTCAAGTTTGATCACAGCTGAGGAATCGCCTTTGAGTATGGTATTACTTCCAATATAGATGCTATCCGAGATAACATACGTATTGGGACCCCTCAAATAGACAGCCCCAAACTTCGAATTTTCAGCCACGTAGGCAAGGGCTTTATTTATCTCTACCTGGTCATCAATTCCGTCGCAGTTGAAATCCCCACTCCCATTGGTGGTAACATAAATTATCTTACCATAAGGTTTAGCTGACAGGAAGAAAATTATAATTGCGATTATAAAAATAAGAATTACGCTGAAAATTATTATCTTTTTTCTGCCTCCCCATCTGTATTTTAGCATTTTTCCTCCATCTTGCATACCCAAGTACATTAAACAAATAATCTCGCATATCAAAGAATATGACTGTTGAATGCTACGAGGTTCTAAACTCAGAAGGTCAATAGGTCAACACGATCAGTCTGAAGATTTCCTAAAACTAAATTTGAAGCCTTTAAAGCCCGCAGAAGAATTCTTCTTTCCCGCCAGGAAGGGGAAGTATTTATTGATTGTAAAAATCACAGGTGTCAGGCAGACAAGATTTAGCCCTGTTAAGATGAGTGCAAAGATAGTTGTGCAACCGAAGCAATCAAGATCTATCCCAAAAATGATATTTGAAAGTTTTGTCAGTATATCCTTCATAGGGAAATGAAGTGCAAGCACAATCAAGCTGTTTCTCCCGTAATATTCCAGTATTTTTGAAGTCCTTACTTTTTTGAAAATATAAACAAAAGTAAAAATCCCTGAGAAAGCCAACAAATAAAATGAGAAGAACCCTCCGTATTTCAGCACGTTCATATTGATCTTATCTGTTGGAATATTCAGGAGGTACACAAAATATAGCAGGTTTGCAAGAACAAATAAGCCGAGCAAAAAGTTCTCAGCCCGAGAGAATACTTTATTGAACCTCAAACCATACTTCGGTAAACCGGAATCAACCCTTAGCTCTTCTACTGATTCGATGATTTTTCTAAATAGACTTCCTGCTCCGTAAAAGACAACAGCAGTAAGCGCAACATCAGCGTTCCAGGGAAGTCTGAAAGGCACGTAGACCGAATAAAGGTACCCAATAATTCCAGCTGCAGTAAGCCAGATCAAAAGTTTCCTTGGCTGCCAGTAATATCTTTTAGCAAGCCAATAAAAGAGTAGCTCGGTTACGAAAAGACAGGTTAAGAACCAGAGAGGGGAATTATAAGAGATCATTGGACCCGAAGCATATAGGATTGAATAAATCATGTAAAGAATATCAGGTTCAAAAAACTTAATATTTGTAACTCCCGGACTGTATACTTCATCCAGCAAAAAGTAAAACAGGCAGGTAAGCACTGCAAAAGCAAAGTAAGGTATAATAAGGGATTTGAATCTCCCTTTTACAAAGTTTGTAGCTGATTCCGTATATTTCACGAAATTGAACAGGAATCCGGAAATAAAAAAGAAAAGCGGCATATGAAACGAAAAAATGTAAGTATCAAGTGCCGCAGGTAGGTTGTAATGCGCAAATACGACAAGTATGATACCGAATCCTTTTAATGCATCAATCCAGGCCAGTCTCATATTATCCCAATAGGTAAACAGTGTTAACAATATATAAATGTTTATTTGTTTCCAAATTTACAAAGCTTCCAGATATTACCAGGACTTCCATCGCAGTTTATTATTTTCATGATTCATACGACACTTAGAGTGAGTAAGTCCTAAATATAAAAAGGGAGTAAATTGAAATATAAAAACGTTGCGTAAGAATAATTCTATGAAAAAAATCAACATGAATTCTTTTTTACTAAGTTAGTTAATCACCTTATAAAAAACCTTATAAAAACCAAAAAATCCATATATTTTTCTTAAACCTAGATTCTGATTTTTACAGCATAGTTTGGAAGTGGCCAGATGATGAAGATTTTACAGAACCTAAATGGTAAGCTTTTTAAAGTGCGTTTTTATCTGGGTTTTTATTTGCAATTTAGTAGCTGCGGGTCGTCAATTTGTATTCGATTGATGTTATATAATATGTCTAATATATATTCGTACATGGGGAAACGGGGACCAAAATCAAAGTTTACTGATATTGC
>JADGNM010000065.1 GCA_017883485.1 Methanosarcina sp. | reverse complement strand
GATTTTGATCGGAATCAAAAAGAGGCGAGGGTCCACTTCATCCCCAACCTGAAGGTCGGGGTATTCGTGACCCTCTGCGCTCCCTAGTAATAAAACTGCAGGAAATTTACGGTGCTGTATTCTCTGGAAGATTCCTCATATTTCTTAAATTTTCCATGCACTTTGAAGCGAACTCTTTAAACTCACCAGCCTCTATAACAGGGAAAACGTCAACCTCACATAAATCGGTAAAGGGGAAATTATAAATAACGTAGTCCTTAACAGTCTCAACATCAAATAGAGTAATTACACGCCCTCCTCCTGCGTCAAACCATTGGCTAACTACTTTCAGCCCTTTTGTAGAAGCCTTATCCCCCACCTCCCAACGTTTAAATAATTCCACACTATCTTCAGGCTTGAATGTTGTTATATCTATCAACAGCATATATCCATTCTCCTATTAGATTTAGTACATTATACTGTTTTTATATGTGTTATTATGTGGTATATTTTTATATAGATTTTCTAGAAGGCAAGTTGAGGTGGAAAAATAAGTCCGGAAAAATGGTTTTGATTATTTAGCCTCAAATTATAATACAGGGAATTTCAATATTACTAAATGAATCTTTTTGGGGGGAGAGTATGAAAATTAAATCCATTAATCCTTATACTGAAGAGGTAAACTGGACATATGATTCATTTTCTATTGGAGAATGTAGAGCCCAGATTGAAAAGTCCATGGCTGCTTTTTTAGCATGGAGTTCATTGTCTGCGGAGGAGAGGGTAAATTATTTTAGGAATGTTGCAGAGGTGCTTCGGCAAAATACCGTCATGTATGCCAAAATTATTACAACTGAGATGGGAAAGCCCATCAGGCAATCGAAAGTCGAGATTCAAAAATGCGCCCGGCTCTGTGAATATTATGCAGAAAATGCGGCTGAATTATTAAAGGATGAAGCTGTGGATCTCGGGTTTGAGAAGAGTTACGTAACTTTTGAGCCTCTTGGAGTGATTTTCGGGATCATGCCCTGGAATTTCCCGTTCTGGCAGGTTTTCAGGTTTGCAGTGCCTGCAATGTGTGCAGGAAATGTATGTGTGCTCAAGCATGCCTCAAACGTGCCAAGGTCAGCTCTTGAAATTGAAAGGGTCTTTCAGGAAGCCGGACTCGGGGAAAACGTTTTCAAGACTCTTTTGATTGAACGAAGACTGCAATGGAGATTGTTAAAGAAGAACTGGTGGACGGGGTTTCGCTTACCGGCAGCATAGATGCAGGCTCGAAAATCGGGGAACTTGCCGGAGGAGCTATCAAGCCTTTAGTACTCGAACTGGGAGGGTCCGACCCATTTATAGTGCCTGAAGATGCGGATATCGAGAAGGCTGCGCAAGCAGCTGTAAAGTCCCGTTTTCTAAATGCAGGACAGAGCTGTGTTGCTTCCAAGAGATTTATTGTTGTAGAGGATGTAGTGTTGGATTTTATCGAGGCATTCGAACTCCATATCCAGGAACTGAAAATCGGGGATCCGATGGATGAGGAAACTGACATCGGACCTCCTGTAAAGAAGGAATTTGTCAGCAATCTTGAAAAGGTTCTGAAAGACGCAAGAAAGAAAGGAGTAGAGCCTATAACTTACGGAGAAGAGCCCAAAAAAGGCTTTTTCTTCAATCCTACGATTATTCCTGCAGCCAGCACCGATATGGTAGTATGCAATATTGAGGTCTTCGGGCCCATTGCGCCTATAAGTACAGCCAGGGACGAAAATGAGGCAGTCGAAATTGCAAACTCCACAGAGTACGGGCTTGGGGCAAAAATCTGGTCCAGAGATCCGGAAAGGGTCGAAAGGCTTGCAAAAAAGATTAAGTCGGGATTTGTATCAATCAATGGATTGATCAAGTCCGACCCAGGACTGCCTTTTGGAGGGATCAAGAATTCAGGAATCGGAAGAGAGCTTTCCCACTACGGGCTCAAGGAATTTGTGAATATAAAGACTGTCCTGGTCAATAAATAAAGCCCATCATTGAAACGCCGGCCCTTAAAGAATTGATTGCAAAATCCTATTATATTGGCAATGAAAAAGGAAAGGTTGACAGCTTAAAGATTGAAGATTCATAAATCAGAGGGGCAATTCGTTTTTCCCGTTTTACCTGAAAAGGATTTTATGAAAAAACCTTTCGTTATATTTCTTTATTTCCTGCACAGCTTTTTTCTAAAAAGTGCTGCATTTTTCCATATTCACTCAACAAATATATAAACTCCTTAAAGTATCTTCCATGTATGACCCTTGAGCCCGTGCATATGCATAAGATCTCGGATCTTGCAAAAAGGATTGACCGGTCATTTGATGTTGAGGAGCCGAAGACGGCGACAGATATCTATTCGCTGCTTGAGGAGTTGAAGCTCGACGGGAAGGTCATTCTTAAGGCAGTGGACAGGCTCTTTCGAGGGATTGTCAGGACTGAGCTCATGGCACAGGGCGAGGACCCGTATCCGGTTACTTATGCCTGTGACAGCGGGAGCACAAATCCGAGGACTTATGACAGCGGGCTTTTCGTTGATTTTTGCCACTGCGGGCTGGCTGCAACACCTACTGATCTTGATATCCTGAGATGCAGGACAATTGTATGTGCTGCTTATTCGTCTTCACAGAGGGTGGCCATGCAGGCAACATCAGGCTGGGAAACCTTTGATGAAGGACTTGGGAGGGCGAAACTGGTCACAATTGCCCCGGATGAGCTGAAAAGAAAAGCTCCTGACATGGTTCATAGTTTTGCCATGTACCTTGCAGAATCCGAACATATTCTTTTTATGAAAGATAGGATGAAGCCGGAGAGCTTTTTCATAATGGACGGGCCGATTTACCCAAAGCAGCTCATGTACTGGATGGTGCTGGATGATGAGGAAGTCAAAATCCGGCAGAACGATAATGCCAGAAAAATCCTCCAGAACTACATTGACATTATGGACCATTTTATGGAAAAGCACATGCCTTTGATAGGGTTTGTTAAAAATCCGACTGATGTGCAGATCATGGACAGCGTCCGAAAGAAAAAGGAGTTTTTTGACCTGCCCTGGATACTTGATTCGCAATTTTTCAAGAATCTTCTTTCTCCGGAAAAAGTTGGCATATCCGGACAGGGGCATGATGAGCGGAATTCAAAGAATAGTGGGAAAAATGGCAGGTATAATGGTTCCAATGGCTCCAGAAATACTTACATTACTTACACTAACTGGTTTTTACAGCCCAACAGGTTTTATGAGAGGCTGCTTAATGGGACTTCACCTCTTGCAGCCGCAGATGCGCTCCAGCAAAAACTCAGGCACACGTTCTCACCTGAGGATTATGCCCTTTGTTTTTTCATGCTCTACGTACCCTATAAGGATATAGTCTTCAAGGTTGAAGCTCCTTACGGGCTAATTAAGGATGATTTCCTGCGCATGCAGATTACCAGAAAAGTGCTCTTTGAACTTTCTCTGCATGGTTTTCCCCTCACCCTCACAAAGGCAGACCATCTGGCAAAAATCAGGAAAGTTGAGAGGGACGAAATCGATAAATTCTTTGAAAGCATGAATCCCGATACTACTTATAATGACACTCGTTGGGGTAATTTTTTTGAAATATGAAGATGCCGATATTCTGGCTTTTGTTTCAGACAGATCGAAAAAGGGATCGGCTCCTCAAATTAACTCGGGAGCAGAAGGAAACTCAGGAGCAGAAGGAAACTCGGGCTTTAAGCAAATTCCTGAAGAGGAAAATCCTGAGATTCAGATAAATCCTAAGATTCAGATAACGGAAAAGGTCGCCAATTCTCTTGAAGTCGCTTTAAATCAGGCTACAATGCTTACACCTGAATCCGGTTCTATTTTCCCAGATATATCAATGAAGTCACAGGCTGTCAAGCTTCCCGAAAAAGAAGATCTTCCTTTTGAAGCTTTCGCAGGCTATGACGATAACGTCTTAAAAATCTCCTCGTCTTCAGAAGCCTTTGGTATTATAACCGCAGGGATAGATCCTCTCGAAATAACTCCCTCAGGAGCTGTGATCACAGGATATATTACATCTTTCAGAAGGAGCGAGATCAGGCTTGGAACTTATGCGGTTGTGTCCTATGAAAACGGAGAAAAGCTCTTTGCCAGAGTAGGAAAACTCCAGTACAGGCAGGAGTTTGCAGTAGACGACGCAACCGAGATTCACTCAAGACGGATGCTCAGTGCCCGTGCAAGCCCTATAAACGAAGCAGACTATAAGTTTCTTGCCTGCCTTGATCCTCTTTGCATCCTATACCGGAAGACCGACAGTACGCTAACAAGGAGGATGGCAGACAGGATTCCTCGCCCCAATACTCCTATCCTGCCTGTTACAGACAGGCTTGAGGTTCAGATAGGGCTTAATATTCCTGAAGAAGGCATTTTTCTCGGGCACCTGAGCGTTGGAGGAGAACTTGTAAAGACCCATTCCGAGCCCGAAACAGTTGCGTATTACCTCAGAAATGACTATTCCATGGGCGACCCTCTCATTTTCAGGCACATGCTCGTTTGCGGGAGTACAGGGACTGGAAAGACTTTCCTCTCAAAAAATATCCTCTGCCAGTTCATGACAGAAAGCAATAGATACAGGCTGCGGAGTTCTCCTGATAAGGCCAGAAGAAATCCCTGCCTGGTGATCATGGACCCTCAGGATGAGTATTCCCAGTTTTTTGAGGACAATGAGACCTTAACTGAGGATAACAAATTCAGGTTTGAGTCTGAAAATGTTGCTTACGGCCGTGTTCAGTTTACAAAAGCCTTTGTCGCAAAGATCGACGGGCAAAGATATCCTGGGGACAAGTCAAGGGCCGAACAAGTTGAGTTTACGATTCCTTTTTCCCTTGTAAAGCACAATCCCTGGCTTATTGCAGCGGCCGGAATGTCCGAACTCCAGTACATAGGGCTTGAAGTGCTTCTTGGGGACTTCTTCAAATCAAGCGTGCCCCACACTTATCTCAATTTCATTAACCATATTGACAATGAGGGTACTCGTTCTTACTACGTTGACAGCGGGAAGCTGCATGAGTCCTCATACGATGGAATTGTGAGAAGAGTAAAGAGCCCATTTTACTCAAAGGTTTTTGACCAGGACGCAACCCCAATTATTGAAATTCTGGATAAAATCTTCAAGCCCGGACAGATTTCGGTTTTCCCTACCGAATACATAAGCGCTCCGAGAATCCGTGACCTTATTGTGCTCACTATCATGAGCCTGATAGTGGATAACAAGCTCAGTACAACCGGAAAGGATGCAATCAAGGAAACTCCGATCATCCTTGCAATGGATGAAGCCCACCGCTACCTTTCAAAGGCAAATGGGGAACACGCCCGCCTTATTATCTCCCGTTTCGCAGATGCGGCCCGCCAGGGTAGAAAAGAAGCACTTGGGCTTTTTTTGATCACGCAGGACCCACAGGATATCGATGATACTGTTCTCAAACAGGTCAATACGAAACTGATCCTTAACCTCAACAACGATGCAGCTATAACATCTCTCAAAGTTCCGAAGGAATATGAACGGAGAATTCCATATCTTAAAAAAGGACAGATGATAATCCATTCCCCGGACAACAGTGATATCGTGGAAATTGTGGGACTTTCAAATTGCGTAGTAAGGCACCGCTGATCTTCCTAAGGAATCGGTCCAATACATTATGGACATAAAAGCAGGGTCACTAGAAAATTAACCTGAAGTTCAAATTTAATTGGAATACGACACCTGCAGGATTAAAAAAGAATGTAGAGAAGAGCCTGCTGACTTTTTACTAAAACCTCAAGGACTGGGGCAGGAAGCCTGGGGACTAAGTTAGTGGGTATTTTATTTAGTGTACTTATGTTTGGATATGTAAGCGATGCCTTTGACAACTCCAAATGAGACGACTACTATCAGGGATGAAGTTATAATAACCATTAGCAGATTTCCCTGATCCGCATATTTAAACATAAAATAGAATAAAGCAGCGCTTAATATTGCTCCAATGCCCATCAAGATTATTGTCGGGCTCCCTAAAGAATTTTTCGTACCTTTGTCCATATTTTTAATATCTTTTTTCATATTCATTCCTTCCAGATAATTATCAGTATACTGCGATCTAATATTTACAAGGATCCAATCACAAAGATCCAAAGTTTGGTAAAGCGCGAAACAGCGAATTACAACTTTTTTACGGAAAAGTCTGCTATTCTACTCGTTACTGAAACCACGAGTAAGAACCTATGAGTAGAGGAAACACGTATATTTTGAGTTCAGTCGATTTCAATATTTTACACAGAATTGAGGTAATCGGATATAAACTTTAGTAATTGTGATCCTTAAGCATTAAGATGGACTAAAAGATTGACTAACACTTCATGAAATTAAAGATAAAGTATATTTCTTCAAAAAGGTACTTTTCATAAGATATCTTGTGAAATCTAGCGGTATTAAAAGTCAATTATTAGAGAAACTCAAGGCAAAGGTCCACATAGTATTCTCTTGCGATCCTTTTGAGCCAATCAGGCACCAGATAATATCTATCAACTATAATCTCATTAAGATAGTACAGAGACTCTTCTGTTCTACAGTTGCAGAGCCTTTTTATAGCAGTTCTCCTTCCCCATGCAGATCTATCCTCATCGAGGGCCTCAAGGTAAAGCTGGTATTCACTGCTATCATCCATCAAATAATGAACATTACCAATCGATATAATTGTTTGTATTCAATTTCGAGAATTAAATGATTTTTAAAGGAGTTCTTCAGAGAAATATTCCTTCAGATCATTAAGGCAACGCAGAGAAAAAAATTAGAAGAGCTTTTTCATAAAAAAAATGCAGAATTCTCATGCCTTGGTCGGGAGATGAGAATTCTTGCTCGAGGTTGTGTGTTCGCTATCTCTACGCATGTTAGTATTCGCCAAAAATGATATATAACTACCGGGAATTAACTTTTAATGACGAAAATATATTGATTGACATCAAAACGTTTGATGATACTAATTTTTTAAACCACGTTATTAATTTTTATCGGATCAAATAGTTTATCTTATAGAGCGAAATTTTCTCCTGGACTTCACTGGGTCCAGTTTTGCAGCCTGTTTGACAGGGTAAATTCCTGCAATCAAATTCAACAGAAATACAGCAGAAATGAGGATCAGAATATCCCCGGCCCGGACTATAATTGGAATAGTAGTAAGGCCGCCATAGAGTTATGAAGAGGCAACTGGAAGCTCATACTTGCCCATTGCCAGGGATATTGCAACTCCTGTGAGCGTACCTGCAAGGGCTCCCAGAAGACCCAGAATCCCGCTCTGAAGAATAAAGATTGTTCGGATACCGGAAACCGTAGCACCCATAGCGCGAAGCATGCCTATCTGGCTTGTTGCACCAATTACCGACAGGTTAAGGGTACTGACAACCCCAAAAGAGGCAATTATGACAATCAGGCCAGGACAACATTATTCCTGATTTAAGAACCCGAGGAAAAAAATAAAAATTAAAGAATAAAAAGCTTAAAAGCGGCTATTTCCATAACGTAAATAAACAAAACCTTCAATGAAATCCGAAAGTATTTATTCTTTAGTTGAAGTATAAGGAGGATAAACATTAAAAATGAACAAGTTTACTTGATTTACATTTGATTTACACTTACACTTGTTTTCATTTGCATTAAGAACTGATGGCCAATTTATTGGAACTAGAAAAATAAGTGCTCGGTCAGAAGGTGTTGTAAAAATGGAAAAGAAAAGTGTCTTGATCCTGGGAACCGCCTCCCACGTTGGGAAAAGTTCAGTAGTTACTGCCATATGCAGGATCCTTTCAAGAAATTACAGGGTTGCTCCTTTCAAGGCTCAAAACATGAGCCTGAACTCCTGGATTACAAAGGACGGAAAGGAGATTGGAATTGCCCAGGCGATCCAGGCAAAAGCCGCAGGTGCCGAGCCTACTGCCGATATGAACCCTGTTCTTTTAAAACCCAAAGGAGACTGCGTTTCCCAGGTAATCCTGCTCGGGGAACCTTATGCTGACAAGAGTGCAGGCCAGTACTACGATTCCATAGCAGAGATGAACTCAGTCCTCAAAGGAGCTCTGGAAAGGCTTTATAAAGAATATGATATTCTCGTTATGGAGGGAGCCGGAGGGGCTGCCGAGATTAATCTCTACGAAAGAGATATTGTAAATGTCGGCACTGCAAGGCTTACGCAGGCTCCGATAATTCTTGTAGGTGATATAGAAAGGGGAGGCGTTTTTGCAAGCCTTTACGGCACAGTTGAACTTCTGCCCGGAGACGTGCGTAAAAACGTTAAAGGATTTATCATCAATAAATTCAGGGGCGACATAGAAATCCTGAAGCCGGGCTTAAAGCAGCTTGAAGAGAAAACCGGAATCCCGGTGCTTGGAGTTCTTCCCTATTTCAAGATCCGTATCCCCTCGGAAGATTCGGTCTCGCTTGCGGATAAAGAAGGCAAGGAATGCGAAAAAGATATCGAAATTGCAGTCATCCGCCTGCCAAGAATCTCAAATTTCACGGACTTTGAGCCCCTGGAAGGGCTTGCTAAAATCCGCTACGTGGACCTTGATGAAGAACTCGGGAACCCGGATGCGATAATCATCCCTGGTACAAAAAATACTGTTAATGACCTTCTCGACTTAAAGACAAGCAGCATGGCCGAAAAAATCCGGGCATTTCAGGGGAAAATCCCTATTTTCGGGATCTGCGGCGGCTACCAGATTATGGGAAAGACCATTTTCGATTCAGGAGTTGAAAATGGAGTCGAAGCCGAATTCGAGGGCCTTGGTCTTCTGGACGTAAGGACAAAGTTCGGAGCATACGAAAAGAAAACGATTCAGGTCACGAAAAAAGTAAATGCCTGCGGCCCTATCCTGTCTCCCATAGACGGGGAGGAAGTAAAAGGATATGAAATCCATATGGGAATCACTGATTCCTGCCGCAGTGTTTTTGGGGATGATGGCGCAATTGACGAGGAAGGCCTTATAATTGGCACGTACCTGCATGGGCTTTTTGATAACACAAATGTCAGAAATGCTTTTATGCAGTACCTGTACAGGAAAAAAGGGCTTGAGTACAGGCCTGAAGATACCATGACCGAAAGTGACGCTTTCGAAGAACTTGCAAATGTAGTTGAGCAGAATCTGGATATGAAAAAAATTTATGAGATGATGGGAATTTGAAGAAATGAGATGAAGAAAATTCGAAGAAATAAGGTAATTGGACATATGGGGCAAGAAAAACAATTCCATATTAAAAAAGGCGATTCTCCAAGGAATTTCTACGCAGATGCATGAACTTTAATTCCATGAAGCACAAATATTGACTTATGAAGTACCGGTTCGGTAACCAGTCTAACATAAATACTTATTCTGTCAATCCTATAGTTATATCCATCCTTGTTTTATCCATCCTATAATCCTATTGTATCTGGGGGTAAAGTGATTGAATGGCGACAGTATAATTGAAATCGATGATATGACATGGGGACAGCTGGTAGAAGAATCTCCAAAGCCAGTTATTGTGATGTTTTACAGTCCTGCATGTCCTTATTGCAAAGTTATGGAACCTTACTTTGTTGATTATTCACAGGAATTCAAGAGCTCGGTAGTTTTTGCCCGGATTGATATTGCGTCAAATCCGTGGACTACGGAAAGGTACGGAGTTATGGGCACACCCACATTCAAGTTTTTCTGTCACGGTAGGCCTGTATGGGAACAGGTAGGTGAAATATATCCTTCTATATTAAAATCTGCGGTAGAAAATATGGCCAATTACGGAGAAGATTGTATAAGAAAGAGCACTCCAATAGGACAGGATATTACAGGGTATACTTGACCTGCCTTTTTGCTTTATTCTTTGTAACTATTCAGCCTGGGTAAAACAACATCAATAGCCATCTTCCATAAGATTCAATGGGCATATTTATCTGAATTAGTTTCCATTAATTGTTGGCT
>JADGNM010000064.1 GCA_017883485.1 Methanosarcina sp. | reverse complement strand
TTTGAGTATCGTTTAAAGTGGCTCGTAGATCTTTGTTTTCTGCTTTCACTTCTATAAGTTCCGTTTTTACTTCTCTTAATTCAGCTTCCATTTTAAAAAAACGTTCCTTCAATTCATTGATTTCTTCCATAATACTTATCATTTGAATGTCAGGAGGGAAAAGTACCGCGCTCATATCTTTAGCCCCCTTTCCTTCAATTCTTTTTCAAGTTCAGTTATACGCTTGTTTGCAATTGCTAATAGTTCTAAACTATCAATGTGACTAGCTTTAAGCTCGTTATATTCTTCAATTGAAACATAGTTTTGAGAAAAAAGTTCAGTAAATTCTTGTCTTTCCTTGGGAGTGGCGTTGTTGAGAGCGTTGTTGATGTCGGATAGAGTTATCATCAAACATCAACTCCATAGAAAAGTAAGTTCATCAAGCTATCAAAACGTATATTAATCAAAATGACATTATAGTTCATGCTTATACCTCTTATATTAGGGGAACTTTTCACGGGGTCACAGTTTCCTAGGCGGTGATCCCATACTTCTTATATATTCATTCAGTCAATTATTACGCTTTTTTTACATTATTCTTTTTCTCATTCTTTTCATATTCGTCTAATAGTCTTTCAATTACCGAATTCATTGTTTCTCTTTCAATGACTTTCAGTTTTTCGAGTCTACTGTGCGTTTCAGGGGTTACGGACAAAGTTCTTTTTTCCATGCTATTATGAGATTGTTTTATACACATAAATATTACTATGTCAGGGATTACATTTAAATATATCGCGTTACAATGTATTACACGGCGTTACAATGTAAGGTGATATAGATGAATGACATCGGAGTAAAAGCTAAAATCCTGCAGTTCATAACCGAGAACAGCGGGCACTATTACGAAGTTGGTTTACAGTGCAATTTTACACAGTATCCAGCGGGATATCTGAGAATGATCTTGAGACAACTTGAAGAAGAGAAGAAAATCACGAACAACAGCGGGCTTAGTCCTTATCGTGTGGTGAAAAAATGAAATTGGTAACGGTGGAGTTCACCGATGACGATTACAATCAGTTGAGGACAGAGGCGCTTGTTAATGATTTGACAGTGTCTGAATTAATAGAAGAAATTATGCGAGTTATTATCGAATTTAGATATTTTTCTGAGGTGTGGTAGTGGAAATAAACACAAAAAGTATGCTTCTGAGTGCTACGGGGCTCATGCTCTCAGCACGTAATGCACTTGCACTTGACGGCAACATCACGGTAGTAAACACAGGCGACATTGTTAACAATCTTGGGCTTTTCTCAGGTCTGGGCAAGTTCATCCTAGAATACGCAATCCACATTTGTGTCTTTTTCATGGTGATCTGTACAGTCGTAATCTACGGCAAAGGCCTGTATGCCAGGTCTAACAAAAAGGTAACAGAAGCCATAGACGAAAGGGAAAATCTAAAAGGGTTACTGATTGACAGTGTAATAGTAATGCTTGTTCTGATAGTCCTTTTCAATGTAGTAGTGCCTTACATCTCTAGTTTTGTTCCGAAGTGATACCATGAATGACACACAAAGAGAAGACCTCATAAAAGGTATCAGCCTCTGTTTCCAGCAGAACTATTTCGCTGTTGAAACTATCGAGATTTCAAGGAAATTTAAAGAAGTTAATGAGCACGAATTGAGAAACGCAATAGATACCATGCTCAGAAGAAAAGAGCTAATCTATGACCAGAGTGCAGGAAAGTACAGGCTGGTGATGAAATGAAGTTCCTACAGGCTTACATAAATCAATGGGAATATGGAGAACTCATTACACCAGCCAGGTGTATCGGTCGCTTCATTGGGTGCTTTCAGGATTGCACTTTTCAAAAGTGTATGTATTGGCGAAAATGAGAGCGCTTGCTATGGTTTTATTTTTTCTTACTTTTTCCGCAGGTGTAGCGGCGGCTGGTGATGAACAGCAGATTAACGAGATGTTAAAAGCAGGGGGAGTGGTTCATCTCGCATCTGGTGTTTACAATATTGAGGGCTCAATCAAGATTCATTCGAACACTGTACTAACTGGGGAGTCAGATACTATTCTGAGAGTCTCCTCAAGTGCTGGTCAGTGGTTTGTAGATGGGGTGGGTTTGATTGACAATGCGGATACTTCCTTGCATGACGTTTCTATATCCGGCTTCCAGATTGACGGAAACTTAAAAGCACTCCCAAAGAGTTATGCGAATTCAGGAAACGGTATTCACAATGCAGAAAGAGCTATTGACATTCGATGTGATTCTGGAAACTTTGGGAGTAACATTTCCATACATGACTTAAAAATTTATGATTGTTACAGTGATGGCATTCATGTTGCTTTTGTAAATAATGTAAAGGTTTACAACAACTTTGTTTCAGACTGCCAGCATTCAGGAATCTATTTTATTTCGGTAGTAAATGGATTGATGGATAGTAACAAGGTCGCGAGCATAACCAGTGATGGGATACGCTTTGATAATTGTATTAATAACATTTTCCGGAATAATATTCTTTATTCTTTTTCTGGGGATTCTAACGGAGCCTATAAAAACGGTGCTAATTTTGTGCAGATAGCAAACCAGAGTCATAGTCATGGGGGCGGGAGTGACAAGCCCACTTCAACAAAGAATATAGAAGGCTATGGAAACATATTTTCAAGCGGTGGGCTGCGTGATATCTGGATAGATTCGACCGGAAAGGGAGTGGAAAACGTTTATGTTCACGATAACACAGGTACGGATATTGTTACAAATGGTTCTCCAGTTACAGGAATAGACTTCGCGAATATCTCATTTAGTAATCCGCCAACAGTGGAAATGTCAGAGAAAGTGTTCTCGAATATCTTTGATATCCTGAAAATGGATTACAACTTTGTATATCCTGACTTGCAGCAGGACCTCAACGGCAAGGTCCAGGTACTTTCTTACAAGAATTATTCGCTTATCCAGGTTCAGGGAGAAGACCTTACAGCAGTCAAGGTTAGTTACGGAGCCAGCAAGGTAACGCACTACCTTGAAAAAGATATATGGATAGGAAGCCTGAGCCATCAAGGTAATAGAGTATTTTTGCCAGGAAGCTTCCAAACAGAAAACCTAAAAGTTACCTGCATATCTGGTCAAGGCTTCCAGGATGTTACCAATTTTGAGATAATTGAAAAGCAAGAAGAAACAGGTTCTATTAATCCTGATGCTGTCCCTTTCGTTGGGACTTTAATTCTTTTTGGAATTGCACTTTTTAGAAATTTAGGGAGGTTGTTTAAATGAGGAAATTAGCCTTAGCTGTGCTTCTCTCGGTGCTGTTTTGTACTTCGATTGCATCGGCTAAAATTATAGGGAATTTTTCAACAGATGCAATAGGCCTAAAAACCGTTACACTGGAAGAGGCAAAGGTAAACGATACAGCAGGCGTGAACACTTCGAGCAATGTATCACAGCCAGCCGCAAAGACAGAGAGCATAGACAGCCCTGATATCCTCTCTGAATCCGTTTCTAAAGGTAATTCCCTATTTGCAAGGTCACTCATTGATGGAATGTACGCAGACTTCGAGGACAGTGAAGTTACAAAAAAGTACGGAAGTATGAGAGGATCCATTACAACTGTGCTTACTTTCGTTCCAAATCCATATGATGACCCAATTATTCAGGATCTTTACAAGGATTACAACAATTTAGCAATCTATTTTGTAATCCTGTTTATCCTGGGGGAATGGTTTAACCGAAGGATGGCACAGCTTAAGGTTACTTCCAGCGTTTTTGGACATAAGGATCTTTCACAGTCCAGGTTTATTGGCGGCGTCTGTATGTGCTTCCTAGGACTGTCAGCTAATATTATCTTCATGTTTGCCCTGCAAATCAATACAGGCTCTTAGCCAGTTCGCTGTAATGCCTTCTATGGATGCCATTGCTCCAAATCCTGATAACTTGCTCTTGTATGGTATGATGGCATTATGTGACCTGCTTGTTTTCGGGTTTTTTGCTATCAGGTACTATGTAATTTACATAATAGCTGTTTTGTGTTCTATCATAGCGGTAATGATTGTATCGGATGTTACAAGGGGATTCGCATTAGATGCAATCGAGAAAGTAATAAGAATTCTTGTAATGCAGCCAGCCGCTTTGTTTGTGTCAGTGATAGGCATTTATGCAAGTAAGGGTTTGCCTACTCCACTTGAATCTTTCGGATATATTGGGTTAACGATTGTTGTTTTCTGTGTATGTTGGTACTGCTTATTTGGTAATTTTACACTATTGAAAAAGAGCATTTCATATGCAGTTACCAAAGGAGTTGTTAAGGTATGAGTGATCTAAGCCCATACAGCCAGCCTAAACCGCCAATAACTGTAACAAAGGTAAAAAATGATAGGTTTTTAGATTTTACCTGTTTGCACACCTGGATTATGTTTTTAGCGATAGTAGCTGGCCTTTATCTCTTCAAAATGATAGCAGTAAGCCCAAATATTGATAAACTAATGTACTTAGGAATTGCATTTATCTTTGCTAATATTTGGTATAAGTTCTGTAGTACTGATGAGAAAGTACAGTTCAGTAAAGACAGAGTAATATTTTTATATCTGATAAACAGGGAAAGCATGTTATCAATTCTTTCGATTCAACAGCAGAGGACTTAGAAAAGTTCATACCAATTAAAAAAATTCACAGTGAGGGAATAGTCGAGTATTCCGGTAATGAATACGGAATTGTGATAGAAACTTATCCAAACAGAATATCAGATGAAATTAGAGAACAGCATGAAAAGAAATTATAGAAGTTAGTCAATAGTATTCCTGCTAACACTTCCTTTAAAACGCTATCATGTTCAGTATTAGAACCTAAAAAACCTGTTCTTAATTTTCTGCTTGATTTGTCAAGCAAAGCTGGAGACTTCAAACCGAAAAATAAGCATCTCACAGACATGTATCTGAAAATATCAGGAGACGATAGCAAGGTCATTTCCTGGAAGTATTACGCTTTTCTTTCATTGGGGAAACAGATGAACTTAGACCAGGCGAAAATTCAGTATGGGGCAGTTGTGCCAGGCCTGATAAAAAACATGAAGGCAGCAAGCTTGAGGCCTAGAATTTTAAAAGAAAATAGAGAGATTCTTGATTCTTATAGAGTTATGTTTACGGAAGTGGCATTATGATAAAAATTTTTGGAAAAGTAAAATCAACACATGGAGTCATAAGAAGGAAGTTGAAACAAGCAGATGAAAAAGCACAAGACGAAGCCTGGAAAAGATCATATGCTAGTCAGCTTCTTCCTTCCAGAATGGAGGTATACGACACGCATTTAAGATTTGATGAAAGAACTTATGTTCGTTGCTTAGTGTGTGGGCTTCGGTCTGTCACCGGATCAGAGGGATACCCCAGGGAGCTTTCGAGTAAGGTTATTGAACGTCTCCAGGAGCTATCCCTAGAGGGAGTTAAAATAATCCTCTCTCATGGGCTTATACAGCTTCAAGGAACGGACACAAAAGAAGAGTTACAAAGAGCCTCATACAACGTTAACAAAGAGCAGATATCGAGGGGAATATCACATAAGGGTAATCCTGACTTAGAATTAATGATGAAACATCAGGATATTGTCAGTAACTACAGGCAGATATACTTCAATTCTCAAAGAACTTTTCAAAGCTCTTTTATTATCGTTATCAAGGGAGGAGAGGAAGAGGTATTCAGGGCTGAAAGTCATATAATTTCAATCCTGAAATCCGAATTAATAGAGGTTCAGATACCAACAGGCAGAATGCGTGAGATGTTTTTAAGTGCGCTTCTTCTTCCAGCCTCCGAAAGTAAAGCATGGGTTGAAGTAAGAAGCGATGGAGCAGCCGCATTGTGTGCAGCTTCTAACCTGAACAGCAGGACTGATGAGAAAGGCCTGTATTTTGGAAAAGATTTACTGACAAACAACGAACTAATGTTGGATCTGAATACACTAGCAAGTAAGCAGCTTGTTATGTGTGGAAGTACAGGCTCCGGAAAAACTTTTACTTTCTTGCTTCTCCTAATGAGACTTGTGGACATGTGTAACGCAAGAGTGATATACACAACTCCTAAAGCTGATGAAGGCACAAAGTACAGGGCAGTAGCAGAATTCTATCAAGAGAAAGGATGTATAGCTGATATCGGGCTTAATGGTACTGAATACCTGAATCCTCTTGATATCCTAATTGATACTGAAACTATGGGGAATTCTTCATATGCCTATGCTAAAGCCTATGATTTGAAAAAAGATACTTTAATTTATGCTCATAAGGTATGGCTTGGCACTGGTTTTTCTACTAATATGGATAGTTACCTTGATGAAACACTTGATAAGGTCTATGAGCAGGCTCATGTTTTCAGAGACGAGCCGGAATCGTTTAAAAATCCGATGCCATTATACAAGCATCTAAGAGCTATATGGGCTTTAGACGCGGCTAATGATGAGCTAGGGACGAAGCAGAAAACAGCCGAAGCCTTGTTAAATAAAACTTATCAGTTTTCAGAAAATGGAAGGTTCAGCAGATACAACAATCAGACTAAAGGCCTGGATCTGTCAAAGGACATGATAGTAATCGATATGTCAGGAGTTCCAAAGACAATCAAACCGTTTATGTCTATCATTGTTAATGGTATGCTTGCAACCCGTTTTAGCACAGATGTAGAAAGAGAGACTTATCTGGCAGTGGACGAAGGAGCGGTATATCTCAGGGATGAAGAGCTGTGCGGAAACCTGCTAGACACACTCACACAAGGCAGGAGTCATAGATTTTATCTCTGGATAGCTACGCATCAGCCATCAGATTTTAAGAAAAATAACGTCTCCGAAGAATTTAAAACAAACACTTTTATAAATATCCTGCTTGGGAATAACATTAAAAACGCTATCGGGGACGTGAAAGATTACTTTAGCCTGGCAGATGAGGAATGCGAAATTCTTTGCAACTGCGAAGTTGGGGAAGGTTTGCTTCTCTTCAAGGATGAAAGAATTCCTATCAGGTTTGAACCTACTCCCATAGAGAAAGCCACAATAAAAGGCACTCTAAACGATGCAGAAAAAGCAGCTCCCGTATCTGGTAATCTGGTTAAGAGAGCATACAAAAAGTTAGTAAGTGATCATACGATAATATTTGAAGATTGGATTACTGGGGATTCTTCTATACTTTTACAGCAGGGATATGAAAAACATCAAGTCCAAAGGGTTGATAAATCGGGTACTGTAGCCGCATACATACCTCAAGGAATGATTCAAAACAAGCTTGTTAATTTGCCAGGCCTGGGAGACCAAACCCTAGATCATTACGGAAGTGTGCTTCAACTTGCAGGCCTTCTAATAAGCTACGGATTTGAAGAAATCCAGGTAAACCACAACGCGGAGCAGGATATTTTAAGCAAAATTAACGGTAAACTGATTGCCTGGGAGTATGAGAGATACAACAATAAAAACCTTGATATAATAGTCCAGAAAAAGGCAGCCGCTCTTGAAAAATCGGATAAAGTATGGTTTGTTTGCAGCAGTACAGATGAGAAATATATCATCAAAGCTGTTGGCGAAGATTCAACACTTGCCAGAGGGGCAGCCGTTACCGAAATTTTAAACGCATATAAAAAGGTTGAGAATTGGAGGAATGAGGAGCAGGAAACCAGTAAATTAGAGCCTGCTTTAGCTACTTCTGAGCCAATTGAGGCTTTATAATTTCTCCTTTTTTCCCGACACTATGTATATCATATACATATTTCCTGAGCGCCAAGCCTGCAAGCTTGAACGCTCAGCAACTATGCAATAAACATAGTTTTTCGTCTCAGCAGTCTGTGTGCTCTCGTAGATCCGCTCCAGGGGTCTCTCCGTGGGGTTAGTTTCATCTTTTCAATTTTGTTTTTATTGATATATTTTTTGCTATTTGCTAACAGTGCGATAGTCTATATATGTATAATTACATAAAGCATACTTATATGACCGTTACAGAAGATCAAAATATCTTAGAAAGCCTGACCCTTCACTGTTTGAGATGTGGACACAGCTGGATTAGGAGGAAAGCGACCCATCCTAAAAACTGCCCAAAATGCATAAGCCCTTATTGGGACAAGCCGCGTAGAGTCAATAAAAATAAACAAGATGACGGCAAATGGTTTTTCCCTGAAGGCCGATGCTGCCTCGCCGATCAGAAAGAAGATAAATGAAAAAGAGTTGTTTTTATGAAAATCTCAATACAGAGACCGTATGGAAACGAAACTTATAAATAGTTAGAAGTTAATTAGTAACTATTAACGCCGTTAACAATTACTAATGATTTACACAGGTGATTTAATGGAAAATCAAGAAACAAAAAAAGAAGACAAAGTTGTCAAAGTATCATATGCAACGTGGCATCGGTTGAAAGGAAATGCTTTTTACAATTATACGAATATCAAAACCATTGTAGATGACGTGATCAATGGTAAACGTGACCCAAAGACAGGAAAACCAATCTAACAAAAACATGAGAAGAGATAAGCCCGGAGTGGTTCCAAGCACTCCTTAGCCGAAAAAACAATAATTTAGGTCTGCCTAATACCAATAGGCATTCTTACTTCATATATCTTTCTTTTCAGACTCATACAACGGTAGAAACCGCGGTATACTAGTAAATAAGTCAAGAATGGTATATAAACGTATCTTTGTTTTTCGGCGCGGTTTTCTCCTCTCATATCAAAAAAGGATATGAGACCATGAAACAAACTATAATTTTTACATATGATAGTACTGAACCTCAGCCCGAACAAGTTGAGGAAAACCCTATTTTTAATTACATACGCAGCCCTAAACCACAAAACCACTCTAAATTTGCACGGTTGGGGTGGCACTGATGACCCTAGAAGAGCTTGAGAATAGGCTCAGTAGCAGGCAGGGGGAGGCAATCCGCTATCTTTGCGAGATCCACAGCGAGGCAGAAAGATGGCAAACAGACGCAGGGCAGGAGGGTCTAAGATGACTACAAAAAAAGCAGTCTGTGTTTTTTGTAAAGGAAGCAAGATAAAAAAACGTAAACTGTCGTACGGTTATTATTGCAAAGTTTGCCGCCTTGCATTCCGCACACCGCTTTTTCTTGAATCAGAGAAAACGAAGGCAAACTAATGTCTCTTTTTTCTTTTTCGTGTGGATATCCGCCAAACTCCCCATTTTGCACTTCATGTCCCATTCCGGAGCAATGCCCGAATAGTGATCTTGTACCTCAAGAGTCTAATCTTTCTGAATATACTGAATGCTTCGAAGACCGCCGAATGTGTGGGAGGGAAATATAATGGAACTCCCCCCAGATGAAAAACCCATTGAACCAACACAAAATACATACGGGGACTTAACAAAATCAACTTTTTACAGCTCGATTGAAGAAGTCATTAAGATTGAACCACTTACGCAGCGAGACGGCGCTACTTACATTTTTAAATTTAATTTTAACGAAACGAAAGGGATTATAGAACTAGATGTCTCCGATTTACTAAAGAATTACAGGAAATTCGAGGAATTATTAATATCACATTTCAACATCGCGCTTCCATCAGCAATGAAAAGACCATCCGAGCCTTTCAAACCGAGTGAATGGAACTTGTTCATAAAAATGTGTATGGCGACATGCATAAGCGTGTCCCCCACTGAATCCACTGAATGGGCGGAATGTGACAGATTTCTCGAACGAGTTTCAGGTTTTAATGTTATGGAGGAAACGCAAAAGAAGGAATGGAGTGCTAATTCAAGTACATCGTTTAATCTTTTGAAACAGACCATTATCGGAAAAAATTACTATGTTTTGAAATCCGATGATACAACCTCTCTTTTTACATCAATGAAGATTCTCATTACCCGAGAAAAAATGGGGAAAGTGATGAAGCAGAGGGGAATAAAAAGAGAAAGTGAGGGAGTAGTAAGAGTTGGGAAAAAGGTAATTAGGGCATGGTGGTTAACTGAGGAAAGTTTAATAGAACATGGGCTA
>JADGNM010000431.1 GCA_017883485.1 Methanosarcina sp. | reverse complement strand
TCAAATTGCAAGTGCAGCTAAGAATGAAATTGGAGAATTGATCCAATCTTATTCTGAACTGACACCCGAAAGGGTAGTAGTGGCTCGAGCCGGATGACGAGAAACTGTCAAGTCCGGTTCCTAGAAGACGGGACGAGAGTAATCTCGTCCTGTTATTCGACTTTCTCACTTTTTCCGGGGGGAAGGAGATAATTCTCCTTTTTATACTCCTCAATTCGGATGTTTCTGTCATATTCAGGTATTTTGAATGACTCGACAAGGGCGGTGTGTACAGCATTCGCAACCGCATTCTTTTCTTCAAGTGTCCTTCCTTCAATCATGCTCATCTTTACTAATGGCATAGTAACTTCACCTTCAGTCCCTAAAAATCCATTAAAGAGATTTTACCCTTTGGCTTTAAATTTACTCCAATGCCTGTTCAAGATTAACAGCCATCTATTTTGCGACCAGTTGAATAGTTGACATGATAATATGGCTATATCTGCAAATTTATACGGCTATATATGTAAAGTTACAGGCAACAATCCTTTATCTATGTCGACTTGACGCCTACAGATCTTCTATTATCTTTTCCAGGTACAACAGTTCAAGCCGGCTGCTCAGTGACTCTCGCCTGAAATCCTTGTATCCCAATTTATGATAGAGGTAAAGATTTTTGACACTTTGTGACCCGGTGAACAGTTCAAACCGAGATACTTCCCGATAAATGATCTCAATCTCTGTCATTAAGCGAGTACCTGTTCCCCGGTTCTGCCATTTTGGGTGCACGATCAACTTACCTATATGGCATGTATTTCCCACAATGCGAACCCGTACGGATCCTACAATTGAGTGCTTGCTGACGGCTTTGAGAAATACATGAGTACTAAACTCGTCTCTGATCTCTTTAATGGTCTGAAACAGAGGAGGTATATTCCAGTCATTGTAAATGTTAGCTTCGCTCTGGTATGTCAGCTTTTGAAGGGCCAGGATTTCAATTGCATCGTCAAGGGTGGCCTGGAAAATTTCAACTTGTTCCACCATGTTTCTTATCCGTCGAACTCTTAAGTTAACAAAATTCTCAGAACTCTTAATAATGGTAACCGCTATCAATATGACAAGAAATATATTATTTCAAGCTTTGATATTTTTTCCGATCAAAGATATTTAACTTTTTCCTTGTCGGATTTTTGTCATTTTCCTGCAATTTTCATTCGTATCTTATCGAGATTCTCCTTGGCATCTTTGTTGTTGGTAGTGGAGAAAAAGTCTTTAAGCATATCACACGACTCATATTCATCGCAGCTTGCACATTCGCAGATGTTCCTTTCCTGGCAGCACTTTTTAATCGGGCAGGCTGTGCATGTGATAAATTGACCTTGCTCTGATCTGCATCCACAGCAGTTAATATCCTCTGGCTTCAAACTATGTATTCCAAAACTTTCAAGAATATTGGCGTAAAGCTTGTACCATTCCTCTGCTGTCTTTTGTCTCAGTGCATCATCATTCTCGACTGTGGCAATGCGCGCAGGGCACTCATCGCAGTTTATCCCGCAGTATGCAAGTAACTTTTCCATCATTTAGCTCCTCCTTATGTTAGACTTATTCGCAAACAATTTGCATGGTGATATGTCCATTGATAACACTTAAGTTGTAAATTTATTCCAAATCGAATTTAGCAAGAATGATAGAAGGATGAGAAAAATGGAAAAATATGTCTATTTTATGTGTGCGATGGGATTGCTGACTGGGAAATGGCTCTGACAGCTGCCATGATCTTAAAAACCAGGGGTGATTTTCCAAAAAATAAGACTTATAATTTTGTCACCTTCAGCCTGGATAAGCAGTCGGTAAAGACAATGGGCGGAATCAATATTCTTCCTGATATCGGCATAGATGAAATCGACATCTCAAAAGTAGCTATGGTTATTCTTCCAGGGCGAGGGTATATTTAGATTCGGGTGTTTCAGAGCTTGTCCTCTAATCGAGGCCTGCTCAAAAAATAAGATTCCAGTTGCATCTATTTGTGGTTCTACAGCATTTCCTGAGAAAAATGGATTTCTTAATACAGTCCAGCATACAAGCCTCGGACCTGGATATTCTGGATGCTGTGAACGCAGAGATCGATGTACCTGCACCAAACTCGATTCATTGAGGCTTATTCATTCGAACCTGGACTACCACCTGGATTTGATTGGTGAATACGGCCCAAAAAACTGGTTTTCAAAACGTAAAGCTCACTATAGATGGCAAAAAGAGGATTCCGAATAAGCTACTTAGAGCCTATCCGAAAAGTCAAGTTAGATATAACTGATATTATATATAAAATAGACATTTCTATATAAAAATGAAAATACTCTTCATAATCTTTACGTCTATAAGGTTGCAGGCATCTACTCTCCACATTTCCGTAGCTAACAATCTACTTTTCAATGTCTACCGTCGAATAACCTCAATGGCTGAGGACTTCAACAGAACAGCAAAACCTTTTAATCCTGCCTGCAAAATTTTTGTCTTTTATACGAAAGCTAGTTTAAGATAATTCAATGTGATTACGAGAAGTACTCCGAAAATACCTCCAATTGCACAAATCAAGACTAATACCCAGGTGATTGCGATTTTAAGTCCTAATAAATACTTTGCTGCGATCAGAACTGAGACCCCAAGTACTGCATTTATTGCAAGACTAGTGCATCGATTCGGAAATATATCCATAATTAAATATATTAGTAGCAGTATAAATATACTCATGCCTCGTATAAGTTGTCGTCCTAAATTATC
>JADGNM010000063.1 GCA_017883485.1 Methanosarcina sp. | reverse complement strand
GTTAAGCAAATAGGAGAAATATGTAATTCTCAAACAGAAGAATTTAAGAAAGAATTAGAATCGAGATTTGGTGAAAAGATATTAAAAGCGTAAGGAAAATAAGATGCCTTCAAAATATCACATTCAAGTTGAAAATTCTGCTCCATCCCAAGGGAAACCCGCTAAATCCGTTTATTGGGCAACATCTATTCTCTTAGCAGGAAATGTTAAATCAGTAGTCCATTGCTGTGCAGTATAATTCATTATGATATCAAAATCTGATTCAAGAAGGAACTTTTTATAACGTTCAACTTCACCCGAGAAACCCCTATGCATTTCCTGCAATATTAAACTCCTCTATCTTGACACCATTTAAAACTTTAAAAATTTCTTTCTGGCAATTTTGTTGTTACAACAGTAACATCATGACCCAACGTAACCAGCCTTTCGGAAAATTGGCGAACTACTTCTTGTGCCCCTCTTATCGAGGGATGATAGAATTCAACGGTGTGTAAAATTCTCATTTCTTAATCCAACTTTTAATTTTCGAATTCATTGCTTTTAAGTAATAATTTACATTTTCGGCTTGAGTATGCAAGATTTTTTCGGCTTGAGTGCGTAAAAGTAGTCTTTTTGCCATATCAAGATACTCTTTGCTATTTGAATCGCCTTCAAAGTTATTTGCCCATGAGATGAATGATTTTAGAACATTAACTCGTTGATCCCAAATTGTAGAAGAAAAAGCTCTCACACTCGTTTTTGGTTCATCCCTATAAATCAGTAATGGTTCTTTTATAAAAGCAAAATCTGTAAATGTAGATGCACGCAACCACATAGCATAATCTTCCAAAGCTCTTAACTCTCTATCTTCGGGAAATCCATTGCATTTTTCTACAATGTCTTTCTTAATCAAAACTGAACTGCAAATTACATAATTAATATGGATGAGTAGAGGGAACGATAATAAATCCCCCGAGACATCCCCGTTAACGATTGTTCCTATATGCCCTTGTGATGGTACATATCGTATTGCATCTGAACAAACGGCATTACATCTCGTTTTATTGATATGTTCAAACTGTTTTTCAAGCTTTTCCGGCAGCCATTCATCATCACTGTCCAAAAACGCTAACCATTCTCCTCGACTCACACGAATTCCTCTGTTCCGAGGAGTTGCCGGGAGTCCAGTGTGATTCACTTCTACCCATCTTACACGAGAATCGTCAATCGACTCAACAACTTTTTTATCTGGCGTTCCTTCAACACCGCAAACTAAAACTTCTAAAGGAGGATGAGTCTGCTCCAGAGCGCTTTGAATAGCTTTCCCTAACGTTTGTTCACGGTTCCATGTTGGAATTATAACACTAACGTTATTCATTGTGCTCACATTTATTTATCTGATTTCTGTACTCATCCATCCATACTGACAAGAGTTTCAGTTCTCCTTGGGAAGAATCAACGAGATACCCTGAGAGAAAGTCTTTCACCCTTTTTTCGGACTCAACTTTAGAAAGGTCAATGTCATTTTTTCTTGCAATCACTTCAAAGTTGTACGTTCCTTTCCAAGAATTTTTTCTTAGTTCTAGCATTTCAAATTCCAATCTTTTTAATAAATTACTCAATTGACTTGCCGTCCAGCCCTCACAATGTATTGCCCAGGAGGCCTCGTGCGAACCAAAAATATGTCTTATTGCAACAGTCTTAGAACGAGAGCTTGAAAGTGGATTCAGTACTACAAAAACTGTCCTCCGGAAATCTGGAACCTCAATATGGAGTATGCCTCTGGGCTTAAGCCAGGATCTCCATGCAGATACAAGTCCACATGCAACAGGCCGAGTAAAATGCTCAAAAACATGATGAAGACGCACTTCGTCTATGGAGGATGCAGGATAAGATAATTGAGTAATGTCTGCGTGAATATCTGCTACAGATTTTTCTTGAACACTGTGTTCAGAGGCTGGATAATCTATATTAATATAATCTTCAAGATATCTTTGTCCGCACCCGAGGTGAAGTTTCATAAACTAGTCTCCAATTATTTATGCACAATCTATCAATTCTTATAAAAATCCAAAATTGCCTAATTGCCGTGAAAGTCCTGTTAATATACAGCTATTTTAGTTCATTTGTGCTCTTTAGGAATGAAGAAAATTTAATTTCAAGTATTTCTGTTACCGATAATAGAGCCGTTCCCAAGTGAGAACTTGAAGTTATATTTTACGATTCCTTATTTTAAGAACATATATTCATTTTTGGAAAGGTGTTCAATCAAACTTTTTTTACATTCCATTTTAATAAAGGAGCTAAAATCCCAGGTCTTCGAGTCAGCCAATACGGAGACTCGCTCAGACCTCCTGTTATTTCAAAATACAACATAGGTGCGTTAACACCTGGTTGGATAATCCATTCACTAAAATACATCGAAACCATCGGCTCTATTCTATATAACCCTTCATTTAGGCATCTTTTTGGAATTAAACCTGAGAAACAAAATTTACCTTTTGATAGTTTAGGCCAGTTTTCCTCTTTATCATCATTGAAATTAGTCCAAAACAACAAATTATTATCTTCATCATATAGAGCATAGCCAACTTGTAAAGCAGGATCCAGTTCCCTAATATTGCCATGCACATTATAATAATAATTGTACTTGTTATTAAAATGCCCATCATCGACAATGTTTCCAAACTCATCAGTAAAATATATTTTTTCAAGCGTGAACCAGGGATTGAGGAATTCTTTACCATTATTAATCCAACTGGAACTTTTATTCGATTGATCATGAATATTTAAATACTTGCTAATAATTTCCCTTGTGTCATAACTATTGCAAATAATATTTCCATTATTTAATAGCATTGCTCTTGTGCATAAATTTTCAACTGCATTCATATTGTGGCTCACAAAAAGCACTGTTCTGCCACTCTCAGATGCAGCTTTCATTTTCCCTAAACATTTCTTCTGGAAGACCGAATCTCCCACAGCAAGCACTTCGTCTACTACAAGAATCTCAGGCTCTAGATTCGCCGCAACTGAGAAGGCAAGCCGAACTTGCATTCCACTTGAATAACGTTTAACGGGAGTATCCAAGAATTTTTCGACACCTGAGAACTTCACGATCTCGTCAAATTTCTCGTCTATCTCTCTCTTCTTCATGCCAAGTATAGACCCGTTAAAATAAATATTCTCCCGGCCGGAAAGTTCTGGGTGAAAACCGGTGCCGACTTCAAGAAGACTCCCCACCCTCCCGTTCAAAATGATTTCACCTTCTGTCGGATAGGTGATACGTGATAGGATCTTAAGAAGTGTACTCTTGCCAGCGCCATTTCTGCCAATGATACCAATGACTTCTCCTCGCTTGACCTCGAAACTCACGTCCTTGAGAGCCCAGAAAGTTTCATTTCGCCTGCGAAAGTCCATCAGTGCCTTCATTGGGTGTCTTACTGCAAAAGTAAAACTTTCAGATAGAGTTTTGTATGCTGTATCCATCCCAATGTTGTACTGTTTAGAGAGGTGCTTTACTTCTATTATCGGTTCTTCCATTTTTGATACCTCATTTAAATCAAATCCGCAAAATACTTCTCTGTATGCTTGAGGTAAAGAGCTCCGCTCAGAAATATGATTAACGTTGTTACTGCCGAAATCAAAAGACCTACAAAATCCATCGGAATTTGTCCGAGGAGACATGAACGGTGAGCACTTATTAAACCAGTCATAGGGTTCAGGTAGAGCAACCACCGCAGATTTACACCAACGATATTTACTGGGTAAATAACCGGTGACACAAACAAAAGAAGTTGGATAAAGAATGGAAGAATAAATTTCACATCTCTATACTTAACGCAGATGGAAGAGAGCCAGTAACCAACTCCCGATGCAAGCAGGAATGCCAATAGTATAATTACCGGCAACAGGAGTATTGAAATTCCAGGTACAAATCTGTAGTAGACCATCATAAGCACTAGAATGCTCATAGCAACTACATAATCAACTAGGCCTGAAATACAGGGTGCCGTAGGTATGAATATACGTGGCATGTAGACTTTTGAGAGAAGAGGGGCATTGTCAACAAGGCTGTTGCTTGATTGGGAAAGAGCATTCGAAAAATAAGTCCAGAGGAGAAGACCAGAGTATGAAAATATTGGGTAGGGTATTCCATCTGAAGGCATCTGTGCAAGCCGACTAAAAATCAACGTGAAGACTATCATTGTAAAAAAAGGCTGCAACAATGCCCAGGATGCACCCATAATCGTCTGCTTGTACCTGATCTTGATTTCCCTCAAAGCAAGGAAGAAGAGAAGTTCTCTATACTCCTTTAATTCACGCCAGTTTATATCCAGAAACCCGTATTTCGAACGGATCACCAATTTATAGTTAGTTGCATGTTCAATCATAAAGCAACACATTTACCTTTTTTAGTTATGATTCAATTTGTTTCATAACAAAGCCAATATCTTTCTCAGCCATTTGTCTTTCTCAAACTCTTTATTTGATTTGACTTTGATACCAATCATATGTTTGCTCAATCCCATCATTTAAAGCGATCCTGGCTTTCCATCCAAGTGAATTTAATTTTGTAATATCAAGTAATTTTTGTGGGGTGCCGTCAGGTTTTGAAGTGTCCAGTTTAATTTTTCCCTCAAACCCAACGATTTCTTTGATTAATTCTGCTAGTTCGCCTATAGTAATATCTTTTCCTACCCCAATATTGACAAATTCTCCAATATCATCTGCATTAAAGCTTTCCATCAAATATACACATGCACCAGCCATATCATCCACGTGCATGAACTCTCTGAATGGTTTTCCCGTACCCCACACAATAACTTCAGGCTGATTGTTCACTTTTGCCTCATGGAACTTTCTGACCAGTGCAGGCATTACATGCGAAGTTTCCAGATCAAAATTATCATTCGGTCCGTATAAATTAGTCGGCATCACAGAGATAAAGTTGGTTCCATACTGCTGGTTGTAATGCTTGCAGAGCCTGATGCCTGCAATCTTAGCAACTGCATACGCTTCATTTGTTTCTTCAAGGGGGCCTGTTAACAGGTATTCTTCTTTCAATGGTTGGGGTGCCATTTTGGGATAGATACATGAAGAACCCAGGAAAAGTAGTTTTTTAATGCCGTATTTATAAGAGGCATGGATAATGTTCGCTTCGATCATAAGGTTTTCATAGATAAATATCGCGGGGTAGGTACTGTTGGCAAGGATTCCGCCCACTTTTGCAGCAGCCAGGAAAACATACTCTGGCCTTTCCTGTTCGAAAAATTCATTGACTGCTTGCTGGTTTGTGAGGTCAAGTTCTCTGTGAGTTCGGAAGATGAAGTTGGCATAGCCTTTTGACTCCAGTTTTCTTCTCAGGGCAGAGCCTACAAGACCTCTATGACCAGCTACATAAATTTTTGATCTCTTATCCATATGATCACCTTTAATGAACTTTACTCAAAAGTGTGGTTTCTTTGTACAGACTCTTCATCGGTTTTTACCATTATTTTTACCAGCTCTTTTAGTTTCACTTTCGGTTCCCAACCCAGTTTTTCTTTTGCTTTAGAGGGGTCACCGATGAGTAATTCTACTTCTGTAGGCCTGTAGTACCTGGGATCGATTTCGATCAAGACTTTACCTGTGCTGGCATCGAGTCCTACTTCTTCACGGCCTTCTCCTTTCCACAAAATCTTTATCCCTAATTCTTTAAAGGCAAGTTCCGTAAACTCCCTTACCGAGTGGGTTTCGCCTGTCGCAATTACATAATCCTCAGGCTCTCTCTGTTGAAGCATCAGCCACATCGCTTCCACGTAATCCCCAGCAAAACCCCAGTCCCTTTTTGCGTCAAGATTTCCAAGGTAAAGCTTTTCTTGTAGCCCGTATTTTATTTTTGTGGCAGCCATCGTGATTTTTCTGGTGACGAAAGTTTCCCCTCTAATTGGAGATTCATGGTTGAAGAGAATTCCGTTACATGCAAAAATGCCATAAGCTTCACGATAGTTGATAGTGATCCAATAAGCATATAGTTTAGCTACCGCATACGGGCTTCTTGGATAAAAGGGAGTTGTCTCCTTCTGGGGAATTTCCTGGACCAGTCCGTAAAGTTCGCTTGTAGAAGCCTGGTAAAATTTTGTCTTTTTCTCCATGCCAAGGATTCGGATCGCTTCCAGAAGGCGTAATGTTCCCAACCCGTCAGAATTTGCTGTATATTCAGGAGTCTCAAAGGACACTTGCACATGGCTCTGGGCGGCGAGGTTAAAAATTTCATCGGGCTGAACTTCCTGAATGATCCTGATAAGGTTAGTGGAATCTGTGAGGTCGCCGTAGTGCATGAAGAAATTTACGTGTCTCTCGTGAGGATCTCTGTATAGATGGTCGACTCTTGCAGTGTTAAATGAAGAAGACCTCCGTTTGATCCCGTGTACGGTATATCCTTTGCTGATGAGAAATTCGGCTAGATATGCACCGTCCTGGCCTGTAATTCCGGTAATTAAGGCTTTTTTGGTCATTTTATTACCTGGTGTTTACATTATAAAATATTCAACGACTTATTTAAAAGTAACTAACTATTGTTGCTGAAGCAGGCCAAAGTCATTGAAGTATTCTATCGTTTTACTCAGCCCCTCTCTTAATTCAACTTTCGGTTCCCATCCAAGCAATTCCTTAGCTTTGCTGATATCCGGTCTTCTCACCTTCGGATCATCTACTGGGAGGTTCTCATAAACAATTTTTGATTTGCTCCCGGTAATTTCTATAATAACTTTCGCAAATTCCAGCACACTCATCTCGGCCGGGTTACCAATATTCACAGGATCAGTAAAATCAGACATCATTAACCTGTAAATCCCTTCTATCAAATCCGACACATAACAGAAAGAACGAGTCTGTGAACCGTCTCCGTACACAGTAATGTCTTCACCAGAGAGTGCCTGCATGATAAAGTTTGGAACTACCCTTCCGTCGTTTACACGCATTCGAGGGCCGTATGTATTGAATATACGGACAATCCGTGTATCGATCCCATGGTAGCGATGGTAAGCCATTGTAATCGCTTCAGCATACCGCTTTGCTTCATCATAAACACCCCGCGGACCTATAGGATTAACATTGCCCCAGTAGGTCTCAGGCTGAGGATTCACAAGAGGGTCGCCGTAAACCTCAGAAGTTGAAGCAAGAAGAAAACGAGCCCCCTGCTCTTTGGCAAGCCCCAGCAGATTGTAAGTCCCAAGAGCCCCGACTTTCAGGGTCTGGATTGGCAACTCAAGATAATCAATAGGAGAAGCCGGACTTGCAAGGTGGAAGATATAGTCAATTTTATCGCCGAAGTAGATCGGCTTTGTGACATCGTGCCGGATATAGGTAAACCTATCCGAGTTTAGGTGCTCAATATTCTTTGTAGTGCCTGTGATAAGGTTATCAACGCAGATTACCTCATGGCCTTTTTCGAGTAAATAATCGCAAAGGTGTGAGCCTAAAAAACCTGCTCCACCCGTCACTATCGATTTCATAGTTATCCTTCCTTAAAACTCTATTGACGAATAGTCTCCTATGTTCAGAGAATTGTGTTTTCCGACGAGGTTTGCATCGTCGCCTACAATCGAGGACTCAAGATTTAAATTCGAGATACTGGTTCTCGAACCGATTACACTATTTGAAATAATCGAATTTTTGATAACTGTATCTTCGGCTATGGAAGTATATGGGCCAATTACCGAATTAATAATTTTAACATTTTCCCCTATTTCCACCGGCTGAATAATCACAGAATCGCATACATCGTCAGGAACAGAACCAGGGTTCTTTTCATCCAGCAGCACCTGGTTGGTTTCGAGCAAAGATTTGGCATGCCCGCAGTCATACCAGCTTGACACCTCAAAAGTCTTAAATTTACTCCCTCTCTGGATCATTTCCTGTAGGGCATCTGTCAGCTGATATTCTCCTCTATTTTTGATTCCGTTTTGAACCATCCATTCCAGAACCTCAAAAAAAAGAGGAGTATCCTTTATAAAATAAACACCCGCAATCCCTAGATTTGAGCTTGGTTTCTCAGGTTTCTCCTCAAGTCTTCGAATGCAGAGAGAAGATGGTTCCAGCTCAACAATTCCATATTTTTGCGGCTCTTCCACCTCTCGAACTCCGATTGAACCTGAACACTTTCCATTTTCGGCATGGAATTTGTAAAATTCCAGGTATCCGGACTTGAAAATCATATCCCCGAGGGCAATCATGACTTCCGAGCCGATAACATGATCCTTTGTAACATAAACCGAGTGGCCGAGCCCTAACCTTTCTTGCTGGTCTACGTAGCGAACGTTAAATTTATCTTTATAATATCTGTCAACATAAGAAATTATCTGTTCTTTGTGATATCCTACTACAAGTATAATTTCTTCGGGTTGAAGCTCGATCATTCTATCGAGAATATGGCCAATAATTGGTTTTCCGGCAATGTAAACCATCGGTTTTGGCTTAGTGTGAGTATGCGGGAACAAGCGTTTTCCAGCTCCTGCTGCTGGAATTACAACTTTCATATTATTTCCTCCCACATATATCGTCGAATGTGACAATATCAGCTTTATCCACAAGCACTTCTAACTGCAACTTAATAATCTCCAGCGGAATATCTCTTTTTTAGGCATTATCTTAAAGCGCGTCTAATCAATTACAAATCATCCTATATTTAGCCTGTATTAAGGTATATATACATTCTTCGCAGTATTGATAATTTTTATAGGATAAAAAAGTTTTTTTTGAAAGGAGATGTTTTTCGGAATGACCAGTTTTTGAAATAACAGAACTATTATTTTGTTTGAACTATGGCTCAAGCATAAATTAAAAGAAATATATGAAGTGATTTTGGTCGGGAGTTACTTAAATGAAAAACTTCTTGCCTTAACCCCCTATAAGATCGGGTAAACTTGAGGGAAAATTGAAGATATTGCGGACGAAAAGAACTTTAGTCAAAATCAAAGATACCTGAACAGGTCATCTCTTTTCATCTCATGCAGCCTGTCCTTGAGGACCCCCTTTAAGGCTTTGAGATCGCCCTTCTTGGCGCTTATTGGGGCGATCAGGTGCTTCCAGTTTTGCCAAGGGGGTTCAAGTCCAAGACGGAATGAAATTTCGTCGAGTAGAAGATCATATTCATTTTCTTTTACTTTATCCATTTTGTTTGCAGCAACAATGGTATCGATCCCGACTTCCCTGAGGAAATCAAACATCTCAACATCTATGGGGATCTGTTCTTTTGAATCCCAGCGGTCAACTATTTCAGGAAAAGCAGGGCTGTCTAGTACAAGAACCCCAATTTTGATCCTCTCGGCATTGTTTTCAATATAGTGTACGGTTTTGTCCTTTACTATATCCTGCTTCCGATCCTTCACGCCGCTCATAAACCCAAAGCCCGGCATATCCGTGATCAGAAGGTCCGATACCTGGATATGAGAAGGGCGAAGCGTGACTCCGGGGCGTTTTCCTATTTTCACCCTGGCCCCAAAGAGCTCCCTGAGCAGGGAGGACTTGCCCACGTTTGAGCGTCCTACAAAGATAATCTCAAGATTTATACCACTTTCAGATGCAGTCTTATGTATTTCCATTATGTTTTACCTCATTAGCTTTCCCGAGCTCCTCATCGAAAGTCCTGAGGAATGAATCAAGGGAATTTTCCGGGATGCCCGCTCCTGCTGCAAGGGATGCCCCTCCGCTTCTCCGAACTTAGGAACCATTAAGCAGAGTGGCGGTTTATGTCAACTTCTCCCCGGGAACGTATACTCAGGTCATACGCACCCTTTATCTCACGATACTCGGCTGCAATTCCCACTTCCCTTTGACTGTAGGAGGCTGCATAGATTGTTGCCTTTGAGATGGAATTATTCATATTTACAACATAAGCACTGTTTCTAAGGAAACCCGATTCGGTCTCACCTGAAATACGGGGTTTAGTACTATCATGACTATGTCATATTAGACAGTTACTCCAATAGCTGTCATCGATTTCACTGCAAAGATAATATTTGGCGTATGAGGTCAATGATGATGCTTTAC
>JADGNM010000430.1 GCA_017883485.1 Methanosarcina sp. | reverse complement strand
AGCAAGAAATTTGAGATGCCATCTCTGGCTCAATTAATCAGGGAAAGAAGTTCATCGAATTGAAAGTAAAAGGTTTTCACTCAATTTGAAGAGGATACCGAAAAAGAGAAAATCCAGGTAAAGAATGTTTCAAAAGAACTGCTTGCCACATTAAAAACTGAAAAACTTGTTCTGGATTGGAGAAAAAAACAGCAGGCAGTAGCCGCAGTTAAAAAAGAAATCGAATACGAACTGGATATAAGGACTGCCTGAATCATACGATACCGAAATTTATGAACAAAAATGTAATATTGTTTTCCAGCACATTTACGATTCATATGCTGGGACAGCCATAGTATTTATGAAGTAGCAGCCTGAAAATAATTGCAAAGAGTCACTATAAATCTCGGTAAAGATAGCCTTAAACAAGTCCCCTCCTTCTTTCACTTCTGTATTCTTCAAAGAGACTCTGCAACTGGTCTTCTTTGGCTTTACGGTGTTTTATCTCGGCTTCTTTTCCCCAGGCAGCGATTGAAGTTTTAAGGATTTCCGGGTCTGCAATTGCAAAGTCTTCAGCTCTTTCAAGCGAGATATCTCTTAAGACTGGTACATTCCCTTTAAAGAAGGTTTCCGATGCTGCATGCGAAATGTCTTCCGGGATGAGTACTGCGTGGACTTTGGCTTCTATAAGTATCTGTGCTGTTGCAGCTCCGCCTCCGCTTGGGTTTTCCAGGAAAACTATGTCTCCTTCCTTGAGCCCGTATTTTTCTTGCGTTTCGGCAATGGATTCCTTTGTAAAAGCAGCAATCACCTTCACAGGGGTACCTTCGCCGCGGATTTCCATCTTCTGGATTTTGCGCAGCTTGTTGCTTCTGCGCCGGAGTTCTTTCACAGTTTTATTTTTATGACTGAGTTCCTTTTTCAGGCTTTCTATGGTTTCATCCCTAATCTGGATCTCTTTTGATTTCCGGACTTCACTATAAACTTCTTTCTTGAAGCTGTTCAACCTTGATTCAAGCTTTGAGATTTTCCTATTTTTTACACGCAGCTCTTCCTTTAATTCTTCAAGGTATTCTTGCAGGTTCTGTATCTGTTCTCCCTGCCTCTGGACAACCTCTCTCATTTTTAGTAGAGATTCATCAACTGCCCTCTCGTCTGGCTTTTCAGGGCTCTCCCTGGCCTTAGGCTTTTCGGAAACTTCCGTGGCTCGAATTTTTTCGATTGCAGCTTCTATCGAATCTCCCCGGATTACATAGAACTTTAACAGCTCAAGATCTGCATCGAGCGGAGCTCTCTTTTCAATCCGGGTAAAGATATTCTTGTAACTCCTGTAAGTAAGAAGAGCCGCAGTCAATGCATCTCTTTCATGGTCATTGGAATAGCCGAAAGTCTTTCCAAGCGCAATTTTTTCCTCGGAGGAAATCTCAATTCCCGGGCTTGCAGGGACTGCATTGAAGCTCCTTCTGATTTTTTCAACCGAACCTGGCATTGGAGTTACGTCACTGGCTATGACTGCAGGTTTTCCGTATTCGGCAATAAGCTTGACCACTTCATCTGGAGTGATTCCCCTGAAACTTTTTAAGTAAAGAAGGTCTCCATCAAGTGAAAGAATGGCAATACCCACAGTTGTTCCCGGATCTATTCCTACGATTGTAAATTTACGCCTCTCGTGCTTCTGTTTGAGAGGAATGTAACATATTTTGTCGCGTTCTACGCTCCTTACAATTACCTGAGCATCATTGCTGGCCATCGGATGTATTGGTATCTCTCCGCGTTTTGCATAGACAGTAAATTCAGACCTGACATAACCTCCGAATCCTTTTACATTTACGGCTTCGAACCTGATCCCTTTTTCCCGCGAGAGGTCTTTCAGGACATTTTCAATTTCACGGCTCCGCTGCAGCACAGCCCCATGTACTTTCCTGCGATACCTGTTCTGACTCCAGCCTCCCCTCCCGAGGGAACGTGCCCTGCTGACCTTGATTTTTGTAATATCTTCAAAGAGGGAAACCTCATGTCCGACCCCAAGGTCTGCAAGGCGAGCACACGCCTCGGCTTCATCATTGGGATTTTCAGGATCAAACGAAAGCCCATGCTTCCTTGCTATCCGAACAAGCGGTTCCAGATGCAGCCCACCTGTTACCTGGACAAGTTTTACACCCTCAGGCAAGCGTTCCATGAGAGAAAGAAGCTCGCTTCTGTCTGCAGCAAGCTCGAAAATGTTATCAACAGCTATTATCTCCGGCCTGTCCCTCTGGACCATATTAAAGATCTTCTGGCGCCGGAGCATTTTTTGATGAGAAACTTCCCCGTCCTTAAGGATTGCAAGAGCATACCTTGGAAGTTCCCTTGCCCGGGAAGACCCCCTGGCGATATCTATTCCATAGATAAGCGTGTTTTGCATGAGCGTCTATATTTTATTTTTTATAGAATATATATTTAACTACAGCCATTTTTACTTATTAGATCTATTTATTAGTAAGTTCTTAAACTTAAAATATTATACGCGCAGAAGATAGAGTAGAAACGCGTTTCTAAATCTTTAAAAGGGAAAAATTCGAGCTTGAGAACAAGAAACCGGATAGAAAGCTGTAATATAGCTATGACTGCTCGATAACTCCTACTGCGGATATAAGATGTATATTTTGCGCATAAAACAGACATAATTCGTCTAAATTTAATACTCAAAATGCCAACTAACAAATATTTTGTAGCTAAATCAAATTGCGGGCGGCCACCCCAACCTAAAGGATGGGGTATGCAAGGGCCGCCCGCCGTTATCTTGGAATTGTTTAGTGTTCTATGACAAGACT
>JADGNM010000429.1 GCA_017883485.1 Methanosarcina sp. | reverse complement strand
CAATATCAGTAAACTTTGATTTTGGTCCCCGTTTCCCCATGTACGAATATATATTAGACATATTATATAACATCAATCGAATACAAATTGACGACCGGATTTTAAGCTTAAACTTAAATCCCTCTTAATTTCCTGTGCGTTTCCATTCTAAAATATTACCAAAGATGTTTGCACCGTGAGGTTGTATTCTGGGAGTTCCGATATCCAGGTCATCATCCATAATGCACAAATAATTGATAGTTGCCATCCACATCCATGTAGCATCTCCTTTTTCTGAAAATCCTGTTTTTCCATCCCAGGCAGCCAGTTGCCAGTTTTTGTTAGCTGTATCCTGGTCAGAACTGGTTAAGGCTGTTCTTAAGTAGTTGTCCACAACAGGATTGCTGTACAATATTATGTTGTTGTAGTTCGAAGGATCGTAACTTTTGCTGTAGTACCTTAAGTATAGCTCAGTTGGGTCAAGTGAACCATATCCAAAAACATTCAGAGTCGAATGAGCAAGGGTGTCAATTTCATTCCAGCTTTTACCCTCGACTTTAATGTTTATGCCCAACTTTTTAGCTTCCTCGCCTACGGAAACGGCTAATGCCTGTCTTTCCTGTGCACTGGCAGGATATGTTAACATAAACTCGGCTTTTAAGCCATTTTTCTCAACAATGCCGTCGCCGTCAGTATCTTTCCAGCCGCCTTCGGCTAAAATTTTCTTTGCTTCTTCTACATTTCCGTCTTCGAAAATAGCTTCTTTATTACCCCAGGGTAACTTATCCACACCTGTAAATTCCTCTTTACCCTGCCCGTTTAATGCTCCGTTGATCAAAGCCTGCCTGTCTATTCCGATGTTCAGGGCTTTTCTTATTGCAGGATCAGCGGTTACGTTATTTCCGATTGCATAGCCATTTTCAGTTTTTTTGCCTGTATTCGGATTCATCGGGAAGCATATCCCTCGAGCATCAATAGAATCAAGAGATACTATTTTCATTCCATCTACTTTTTGATTAGCATATGAAGATGGAATCTCAGCCAAATCAATTTGTCCTGACTTGGCTGCCGCAAAAGCAGCATCAGAGCCCATAAAGAGCATTGTAATCTTTTTAAAGTATGGCTTTTGACCATAATAATCCGGGTTTGCTTCAAAGATTACTTGTTGACCTTTATCCCACTGTACGAATTTATATAGACCCGATCCGATTGGATTTTGGCCATAGTTTTCATTATAAGCATGTTCGGGAACAATGCCAATTGCTGAAAGTTTATTGATGAATGTAGCTTGCGGATCATTTAAGTCAAATTCAACTGTAGAATTACCGATGGCTGTAGCTTTTTTCAACATGGATGAATCTACATTACCGCTAGCATTTGCTGGCATGTTAAAAGTAAATGCTACATCCTTAGCTGTTAAAGGCACTCCATCATGGAATTTAACATCGTTCCTTATATTAACTGTCCACTTTAATCCATCACTGCTAACTGTATAATTTGTAGCTAAATCGTTAATCAGATTTGCCTTGCTATCTCTTTTGAAAAGGGTGCTCTAAATAAGGGGCTCACGACTATAGCCCCATCCGGTAATAGGGTTGAAGCCTGCCTCTGGCTCCCCACTGTGGGTCCCTACGGCTGCTATCAATTCATCAGAAGCCTTGGTAGTAGAGCTTGCCGCCGTAGAATTGGATTCAGAACCGGACACAGAACCTGACTCTGAACTGTGTGTAGAACCGGACTCAGAATCGGATGCGGGATTGGACACAGAATTGGACACACAACCGGACATAGTACAGATAATACCAATAACTGTTATAATTACGATTATTGTCCCTATAGGCAAATATTGCTGGTTTTTCCTAATCTAAATTCCTCCTCGATTTCAATAACACTTTGAATTATTTTTGTAGTGATTCCCAAAATAGTATTTTTTTACTGTGGGATCTTACTGTGGGAATTACTTTTTGAATAGTATCTCTTAACAAAAAATACTAAAAAGTGTTACATTTTACACCATTATTAAGATTAATTGAATTAAAACTTTTTTGTTATATATACTTTCCTAAAAAAAAGTGTTACTAAATTATTTATTCAACAAAATTATATATTACTAAATATGAATTTCCATTATTTTTAGAAGTCATTGATAATATGGGGCTGTCAAACGTCGAAAACGGATCCAAAATTTAATGGCTCCGGAAATTATCAGAAATATCATTCAGTAAACTGCCATGTCTTAAGATTGATCAGCTTTTGAGTCCAACTTGAAGTGAAAAACACTTTTAAAAATAAAGATGAATCTGTTATTCTTTTCAAGATCAACTGAAACAAGGATTGAAACACGGATCTCGCAGCAAAGTAACAACAAACACAATTCAAGAGCACTAAAACTAGAGTTATTTGACGCGACGCTACCTGCGATATACTCATCTCTATAAAATTCGTTAAACTAACTATCGTCAACTAAATAACGGTTCTGTCAAGTCTCAAGGAGATGTACGATTTTAGGTTTCGAAGCTAGCTGAAAAAACTCTAATCCTAAGACTTTACAGAACCTTCTCATAAATTCAGGGGGGATTAAACCTGCTTAATCAGGTACCAGGTATTCCGGACAAAGGACGGCCTTTGGACTCGTGAGAATCTTGGTACTCATCAGGCAATCCGATAAATTGGCACCTGATTTCCTGAGATTTCGCAATCAAATGTTGGACTATTTTCTTTCTATTTATGGACAATTCGTATCCTCTTAAAATTCGATGGTAAAAGCAAATTTCTAAAATCTTTCTCAAAAATCATAGATAGAATCACAGATAAAATATAATATTAGCCCCATT